>JBILVH010000087.1:0-6933 GCA_044370555.1 Candidatus Nanopelagicales bacterium | reverse complement strand
CCCCGGGGAAGGGCAGCCCCAGCAGCCTCGCGACTTTGTCGAACGCCTCACCGGCTGCGTCATCGATCGTCGCACCGAGTTCGCGGACCACCAACCGGTCGACCTCGAGGATCGACGAGTGCCCGCCTGACACGAGAAGCGCGACCGCGGGACCCGGCAGCGGGCCGTGTACGAGGCGGTCGACCGCCAGATGCGCGGCAAGGTGGTTGACGCCGAAGAGCGGGACACCGAGACCCAACGCCAGGGATTTGGCGCTCGAAACCCCCACCAGCAGTGCACCCGCGAGGCCCGGGCCTGCGGTCACCGCAATCGCGTCGACATCCCTGAGCGACAACCCTGCCTCGGCGCACGCGGCATCCACCATCGGCAGAACAGCCTCTAGGTGTGCGCGGCTCGCGATCTCGGGGACAACACCTCCGAAGCGGGCATGCTCCTCGACACTGGATGCCACGACGTCTGCTAGGAGCTGCGTGCCACGCACGATTCCCACACCCGTCTCATCGCACGAGGTCTCGATGCCGAGCACGACCGCGCTCACACGCGCCGTCCAGCAGGATCCACGAGGCGCTTGCTCATGAGCACGGCATCGACACCCGGCGCGTAGTACGAACGGCGTGTCCCATCGATCCCGAACCCAGCCCGCTCGTATAGGCGCTGCGCCGGGACATTGTCGGAACGAACTTCGAGCAGCATGCGCGCGCACGAGCGCTCCAATGCAACGGCTTCAAGTTCGGCGACCAGTAGCGAACCGATCCCGAGTCCGCGCGCCTCCGTTAGCACCGCGACCGTCTGGATATCCGCGTCGGCGCCCGCAAACGCAACACCGGCATAGCCGACAACTCGCCCATCGCCCTCGGCCACGATGTAGTGGCGTCGCTCGGGGACCCCCGCCAACTCTGACCACAGCGTTGCACTCGACCAGGCGGTCTCACCGAAGAGATCGGCTTCGACCTTCGCCGCAACGGAGATATCCCACCAGCGCATCGGTCGCACCCGGTACTTCGCTCCCGGAGTGACCGCGGCCACGTCGACGCCGGGTACGGCATCGGGATCGCGGAGATAGAGCGGAAGTGGTGCGAGACCCGTAGCGGTGAGCACCGCTACGCGCGCGCACTCCGCAAGCACCGCAGGGTCGAGTGTGGCTGCGGTGGTCGCCTCGCCAGGGCGGATGACCGGGTCATCGATCCGGCGGCCAGCACCGTCATAGGTAGCCGCGTACACCTCGCGCCGGCGGGCTGGCACCACGATCTCGAACGTGCCGTCGCGAGACCCCGGCGAACGCCGCTGTGCGACGTGCGATCGGGCCAGAACATCAAGGGTGCACACCCCGATGACCGGGACCTCCAGTGCATGACTCAGCGCCCGGGCCGATGCGACCCCGACCCGCAGACCGGTGAAAGGTCCCGGTCCGACACCGCAGACGATGTGTGTCAGTTCGTCACGGCATCCGGCGAGGAGTTCCACGAGTGCTGGACCAAGGATCTCGGCGTGCAGTTGAGCGGACTCACGGGCGAAGGTCGCGCGCACGGACGTCTCGTCGAGAAGTGCCACCGCGGTCGTGGACGTCGCGGTGTCAAGCGCGAGGATCAACACGGCCATACACCCGGCTGCCAGCGCGCACCGACACCGCTGCACACCAGGGTCCGGTCACCGCTGTCGAGCGCCGTGATGATGATGTGCAGCCAGTTGTCGAATCTGTGCGGGGCAATGTCAGCCCCCCACTCGATCACAAGCGCCGCATCGCCCGCTCCGATGTCGAGATCGTCGAACTCACCGGGGCCCGCCAGACGGTAGGCATCGACGTGAATGAGGCGAATGTCCCTGCCGGGATGCTCGTGCACGATCACAAAGGTCGGACTCGTCACGCGGTCCTCAACGCCGAGACCGCTCGCGATCCCCTTCGTCAGGGTGGTCTTGCCAGCACCGAGCTGACCGCTCAGCACGACCACATCCCCGGGCTGCAACTGCGCACCGAGCCGCTCACCCCAGGCGTGCATCTGATCTACCGTGTGGATGACGTACTCGATCGTCACTGGGGACCCATCTCGGCGCGACGGACACGGTCGATCAGTGCACCGAGATGTCGGTTGACTTCTTCATGTCGCTCAAGGGTCAGCATGTGGCCCACCGCCGGCAGCACCACCAACTCCGCACCGGGTACCCGCCGGATGATCTCCTCACTGTGGGCAGCCGGCGTCAAGAGATCGGCATCCCCCACCATGACCAGGGTCTCCACGCGGTCAAGCGCCGCGAGCGCCTCGGCCTTGTCATGATGCTGCAGGGCTGGCAGGAACTCCGCGATGACCTCGACCGGCGTCTGCTCGATCATCTGCGCCACAAACGCAGTGAGGCCCGGATCCACGTCCGGCGATCCGAACGAGAAAAGTCGGGTGAGGAGCCTGCCGAGATCACTACCGCTACGGCGGCCGGACTCCACGAGGTGCGGACGTCGGGTCAGCGCACGCGCAATGCCTGGTGCGGCCCGTTGCAGCGCGCGACTGATGGGCGAAGGCAGTCCGAAGGTCACCTCGGACAGCCCACCGGCGGTTGTGGCGAGGAGCGCGACGCCCTTGATGCGCGGGCCGAATAAATCAGGTCGCGCTGCCGCGAGGGCCATCACCGTCATGCCCCCCATGGAGTGGCCCACCAGCACCACCGGACCGCTCGGGACCGCGGAGTCAAGTACCCGCTCGAGGTCCGCACCGAGGGTGTCGATGTCTGGCACCGGGTCCGCCGACCGTGCAGACCGTCCGTGACTTCGTTGATCCCAGAAGACCAGTCGGCCCATCGCTCGCAGCGCCAAGCGTTGGAAGTGCCACGAGTGGAGGCTCAGGGCGTACCCGTGGCTGAAGACCACCGTGACCTCGGGCACCGCGCGGCCGGGATCCTCATCGATCTCCACGTGGAGGAGTACGCCGTCGTCCGCCAGCACGGGCATGACGGTCCCGGTCAGTGTGCCGAGCCCGAGGTCGGGACTCACACCCTCGAGGCGATCACCGACGAGACGTCGTTCACCCAGTGCTCCGAGTACGGCGCCCACCGCCATCACACCCGCCGCCCCGAGCCCGACGGCGGCAAGGCGCGCGGCCCCGGCAAGATCCGAACTCATCGCTCCGGGGCACCCGTGTCGTGGTACCGGCGCCGGACCCGCGGCCCGATTCGCGTAACGATCTCGTAGTTAATGGTGTCGGCCCACATCGCCCAGTCGTCTGCGGTCGGTTCCCCGAGCGTCCCCGGCCCGAAGACGACCACGGGCGCTCCCGGTGCAATGTCGGCGTCTCCGATGTCGACGATGACCTGATCCATCGCAATGCGCCCCACGATGGGAAAGCGCTCTCCGCCGATGTCGACCAGTGCACTGCGCGAAGCCCTCGGGAGTCCGTCGGCGTAGCCGAGCGGCACCAGCGCCAGGCTCGTCTCCCGCGGCGCCCGCCAGGTCAGTCCGTATGACGCACCGTGTCCAGCGGGGACACGCTTGACCTGGACCACACTGGTGCGCACCGTCATTGCCGGTCGCAGATCCAATGCTGCGGGCGAGCCGTGTGCGGGACCGGGTGCGAGTCCGTAGATCCCGATGCCGCAGCGCACGAGGTCGAAGCGGGAACTAGGAGTGGATAGCGCCGCACCGGAATTCGCGAGGTGCCGGATGCAGTTGGTGGCACCGCTCTCCTCGGCAATCGACACGGCCGCGCTGAATGCGGTGACCTGGGCTGCGGTGCTGGCTGCCGTCGGATCATCCGCGCAGGCGAGGTGCGACCAGAGACCGACGACATCGACGGCCGGATCATCGAGTGCGGCGGATACGAGGGCTGGCCACGCAGTAGGGGGTGCACCTGCTCGGCCGAGCCCGGTATCCACTTTGAGGTGCACTCGGGCGCGTACGCCGACACCCACCGCCGCCTCGCTGATGGTGCGCAGGTGCTCGACGGATGAGGCCGAGACGTCGACCTCCCCACGGATGCACTCACCGAGTGCGGGATCCGCAGTACCGACGATCCACGCCAGCATCCGGCCGTCATCCCCCGCGTGACGCAACTCAAGCGCCTCGCTGCAGAAAGCCACACCCAACCAGGTGGCCCCCGCTTCTCGCGCCGCCCGCGAGACCGCGATGGCGCCGTGTCCATAGGCGTCCGCCTTGACCACCGCCATGACCTCAACACCGGCCATCTGCCGCAGACGACCGACGTTGTGGCGCACGGCGGACAGGTCGATGTCGGCCACTGCTGGAACGTCATCACGCATCGACGATCACCCCACCGGTGATCCGGACCGCGTGGATGACCCCGCCCAGCGCAGCAACCAGGTCGGGGGCATGGACGGCGCCCAGGGCCTGTGCACCGCGACCCGCGGCTGAGTGAAGCCACACCGCCGCAGCGGCACATTCCGCCGCCGCGGAAACATCAGGGACCTCCCCGCGGCTGTGCGCACCCGCGAGCAATCCGGTGAGGAGACCGGCCAGGACATCACCACTGCCCGCCGTACCGAGTGCCGGCGTGGTTCGTGCATCGAGGTAGGACTCACCCGTCGGACTAGCGACCACGGTGCCGGGTCCCTTGAGCACCACGACGCTGCGCAGGTCACCCGCAGCGGCACACGCGGCAGCACGACGATCCACGCCTCCATCGAAGCCGAGTGCACGGAACTCCCCTTCGTGGGGGGTCAGAACGGTGACGCCCCCGCGGGCGCCCCGCTCGCGCAGCGCATCGATGGACACGACGTGCAAGGCATCCGCATCCAGGATGATTGGGACATCAGCATGCATCACCGAAGCCACTGCAGCGGCTGCGTCGTCACCCCGGCCGATCCCTGGACCGACACAGATCGCGGTGACCCTTGCCGACGACTCCGCGACGACCACGTCGGGATATACCGCGTGCACATCGTCAGGAGCCGGCGGGATCACCACCACCATTCCGATGTCCGCTGCCCGCGCGGCCCCGACGCTGAGCAGGCCCGCACCGGGGTACTGCACGCTGCCGACTCGAAGGCACGCAACACCGCGGGAGTACTTGTATTCGCCTAGGCCCGGCAGGGGGACCCAGCGCACGACATCCTCGCGTTCGAACACGAACGACGACACCCCATCAAGGGCTTTCGTCAGGCCGATGTCGACGACCGTCACCTCACCACACCGCTCACGCCCGGGGGCGAGGAGTAGGCCGGGCTTGTAGCAACCGAAAGTGACCGTCAGATCGGCAGCGATCGAGGCGATCGCCACCGCGCCCGTGTCGGCATCGATTCCACTCGGGACGTCGACGGCAACGACGGGGCACTCACCGAGCAACCCCAACAGGTCTCGGGCCGGGGGTCGGACAGCGCCGCGACCCCCGATACCGATGATGCCGTCGACAACGACATCAGCACCCCGCAGTAGCACGGCGGCATCTGCCATCGCAAAGACACGCCCGCCAGCTCGATGCAGTGCGGCAACACCGTCGGTGTGCACACTCTCGGCCACCGCTATCGCGGCGACCGATGCACCCCGACGCGCCAACTCCGCGCACGCGAATAGCGCATCGCCGCCGTTGTTGCCCGGTCCCACCAGTGCCACGACGCGAGACCCGCTGACCCGCCCGACATGTTCCTGGAGGACCCGCGCGATATGAACCGCGAGACCGAATGCCGCCCTCTGCATGAGGGCCCCCTCGGGCAGGTCTGCCATCACCCTGGCCTCCGCGGAGCGCACCTCAGCCACCGTGCAGACCGGCATCACGACGGCGACTCCGCGATGACGTAAGCCGCGCTAACGCCTGCATCGTGGGTGAGCGAGAGATGCCAGGTGACCGCACCGAGTCGGTCAGCGGCAGCGGCGACCGTTCCGGTGAGGTGAAGGCGGGGTCGTCCGTCCGGCTCCACCCGCACAACGCAGTCGTGCCACGTGAGCCCCGGCGGCGCCCCCAGCGCTTTGGCTACCGCCTCCTTCGCCGCGAACCGCGCTGCGAGGCGCGCAACGTCACTTCCCACCGCAGCAAGCTCATCGGGGTGGAAGACCCGTTGCAGCAGTCCGGGGGTGCGGGCCAGGGCATCGGCGAATCGCTGCGTGCCCACGATGTCCACGCCCACTCCGACAATCACGCTCACTCCACCGTGACGGACTTCGCCAGGTTCCGTGGCTGATCGACATCGTGTCCCTTCACGGTTGCGAGCGCACATGCGAAGACTTGCAGCGGCACCGTGGACACCAATGGCTGCATCAGGGTGGGGACGACTGGCACCCGGATGATGGCATCGGAGTAAGGCACGACCGACTCATCGCCTTCCTCGGCGATCACGATCGTACGCGCTCCGCGAGCACGGACCTCTTGGATGTTCGACACGATCTTGTCGTGCAGGGTCGCCCGACCGCGCGGGGATGGGACCACTACGACGACCGGGACCCCCGGCTCGATCAGGGCGATGGGCCCGTGCTTCAACTCACCTGCCGCGAAACCCTCTGCATGCATGTAGGCCAGTTCCTTGAGCTTCAGCGCACCCTCCAGGGCAACGGGGTACCCAACGTGACGGCCGATGAACAGCACGGACCGGGCCGAACTCAACTCGGCCGCCAACTGCTGGACCGGCTCCACCGTGTCGAGGACCAGGTCAACTGCCTGCGGCATGTCCTGCAGATCTCGCATCACTGCTGCGATCTCATCACCGAACATGTTGCCCCGCACCTGTGCGAGATAGAGACCGACCAGGTAGGCAGCTGTGATCTGCGTCAGGAAGGCCTTCGTGGATGCCACTGCGATCTCGGGGCCGGCATAGGTGTAAAGCACGGCATCGGACTCTCGGGGAATCGTCGACCCCACCGTGTTGCAGATGGCGAGTGCCTTCGCACCCTGCTCCCGCGCGTACCGGAGGGCCATCAGCGTGTCCATCGTCTCGCCGGATTGCGAGATCGCGATAGCAAGCGTGCGCGGACTCACAATCGGATCCCGGTAACGGAACTCG
>JBILVH010000086.1:0-7001 GCA_044370555.1 Candidatus Nanopelagicales bacterium | reverse complement strand
ACGAGCACGGTCTCGCCGGGGCGGACGTCGGCGACCCGGAAGATCCCGGCGTACGCCGTCAGCCCGATGTGGCCGAGCACCCCGAGCCCGGTCTGCGGCGGGACACCCTCGGGAACGCGAAACCTGATGTCACGCCCGTCCGTGACGTGCCAGGACTGCAACCCGAATGGGCCGGTGACCCAGGTCCCGACGGGATAGTCCGGCACATCGGACTCCTCGACACGAGCGACGCCGTACGCACGCATGACGGACCCGAGCGGGAGCGGATCACCGCGCCCCGGCGTGCGCGCCGACCACGTGCGCATTGCGGGGTCGATCGATATCCACTCGATCCGCAGCAGCATCTGTCCCGGGCCGATCCCAGGGCGATCCGACCCGACCACCTCGAAGTCACCCTCGGCCGGCAAGCCGTCCGGGTAGCGCTTCAGGAGGACCTGCGTCACATCGACAGCCCACCATCGACGGGCAGCACGACACCGGTGATGTAGCCCGACTCCTCCGCGGCGAGGAATGCGACGGCAGCGCACATCTCACTCGGGTGCGCGAAGCGACCCATGGGGATGCCTGCCGCGAGCTCGGCGAGCTTCTCCGGCGGGATCGAGGCCACCATCCGGGTCTCCGCATTGGGCGAGATCGCGTTCACCGTGACGCCGAAGCGCGCCAACTCCTTCGCGGCCGTCTTGGTGAAGCCGATGATGCCCGCCTTGGCCATCGCGTAGTTCGACTGCCCCGTGTTGCCGTGCAGCCCCGTGTAGGACGTGACGTTGATGATGCGGCCGTAGCCCTGCTCGCGGAAGTGCGGTACGCAGGCGCGCGTGAAGCGGAACGTCCCGCCCGCGTGCACGGCGAGCACGGCCTCCCAGTCGTCATCGGTCAGCTTCCACAGCACCTTGTCGCGGAGGATCCCGGCATTGTTGACCAGCACATCCACGCGACCGGTCTGCTCGATGGCCGTGGCGACCACGCGGTCGACATCCTCCGTCTTCGACACGTCGGCCTGGACACCGATGGCCCCGACCTCGGCGGCAGCCTTCGCGAGCTCTTCGCCGTCGAAGTCGACCAGGATCGTGTCTGCGCCGGCTCCGCGGAAGAACCGACCGATCTCCAGACCGATACCTCGAGCCGCTCCGGTGACGATGACCGTGCGTCCGGTGAAGTCGAACGTGATGCTCATGTGGTGTCCCTTCGGTACGCCCGACCCGCGGTCGGCGTCGCTAGAGGCCGAGGTCGCGGCCGATGATCTCCTTCATGATTTCGTTGGTGCCGCCCCAGATCTTCGTGACGCGGGCATCCATCCAGGCCTGGGCCACGCGGTACTCACGCATGTAGCCGTAGCCGCCGTGCAACTGGACGCAGGCATCGAGCACGTCGTTCTGCACTTGCGCGGTCCACCACTTCGCCTTCGCCGCATCGGCCGCACTCAGCTCATGCACCGAGTGCGCCGCCACGCAGGCATCGACATACGCCTGGGTCACGTCGATGCGCGTGTAGAGGTCGGCGAGCAGGAACTTGTTGTGCTGGAACTTCCCGATCGGCTGACCGAAGGCCTCGCGCTCCTTGGCGTACACCAATGTCTCGTCAAGGATCTGCGCGGCCTGGGCGAGGTTGCCAACGGCCGCCCCGATGCGCTCCTGCGGCAACTGCTCCATCATCTGGATGAACCCGCGGTCGACCTCGCCGATCACGTTCACGTCCGGCACCACGAGGTCGGAGAAGAACAACTCGGCGGTGTTCGCCTCCGGCTGGCCGACCTTGTCGAGTTTGCGGCCGCGCTCGAAGCCCGGCATCCCGGTCTCGACGGCGAACAGCGTGATGCCCTTCGCGCGCTTCTCCGGCGAGGTGCGAGCCGCGACGATGACCAGGTCAGCGGTGTAGCCGTTGGTGATGAAGGTCTTCGAACCATTCAGCACCCAGCCGCCGTCGCCGCGCACCGCCGACGTACGCAACGCAGCGAGGTCGGAGCCACCGGAGGGTTCGGTCATCGCGACCGTGCTCACGATCTCACCCGTTGAGCAGCCCGGGAGCCAGCGCTCCTTCTGCTCGGGGGTGCCGTAGATCGTGATGTAGGGCACCGCTACGTCGAAGTGCATCTGCAAGCACGAGTTGAAGGCCATGCTCGCCTTGGCGAGTTCCTCACCGAGGACGGCGTTGAACCGGTAGTCCTCGGGGAAGGTGCCCCCGAAGGCCTCGGGCACCTCAAGGCCGAGCAGGTCGGCCTTCCCCGCGTCGATCCACGCCTCGCGACTGATCTGCTTCGCCGCTACGAACTCCTCGTACGCCGGCATGAGGGTGCGCTCCACGTAGGTGCGAGCGGTGTCGCGGAAGGCCTCGTGATCCTCCGAGTAGAGCGTCCGGCGCATGCCTGCCTCCTTGCGTATCCACGGGCCGGTCCGGGCGAAACCCTTGCCCTCACCGGCGGCCACATCCTATGCTAACGGCCGTTAGTTAGGAACAGGTCTCGGAGAGGGAGCGCCATGGAATTCGCGTACACCGACAAGGTGAAGGATCTCGAGAAGCGGGCATACGAGTTCTTGAACGACGCCGTCCTCCCCGCCGAACCGGTGTACGCCGCCCAGCGGCGCGAGATCGGACCCTGGGACACCCCGCCGGTCATGGAGGACCTCAAGGCCGAGGCCCGGCGGCGCGGTCTGTGGAACCTCTTCCTGCCCGCCGACGCGCGCGGCGCCGGTCTCACCAACCTCGAATACGCCCCGATCGCGGAGATCTCCGGCCGCTCGCCGTGGATCATGCCGGAGGCCATGAACTGCTCGGCGCCCGACACAGGCAACATGGAGATCCTCGCGCACTTCTCCCAGCCGGTGATCCAGGAGCGCTGGCTGAAGCCGCTCCTCGAGGGGGAGATCCGCTCGGTGTACTCGATGACCGAGCCGGCGGTGGCGTCCTCCGACGCCAACAACATCAGCACCCGGATCACCGAGGACGGCGACGGCTTCCGCATCAACGGTCGCAAGTGGTGGTCGAGTGGTGCGATGAGTCCCCACTGCAAGATCGCCATCGTGATGGGCCTGTCCGATCCGGACGGGGCCAAGCACAAGCGGCACAGCATGATCGCGGTCCCGCTGGACACCCCCGGGGTCAACATCCTGCGGTCGACCAGCGTCTTCGGCTACACCGACGGCGGCCACGGCGGCCACGCCGAGATCGTCTACGACAACGTCTGGGTGCCGAAGGACCACCTACTCGGTGAGCTCCACGGTGGGTTCGCGATCGCCCAGGCGCGGCTCGGCCCCGGCCGCATCCATCACGCGATGCGGCTGATCGGCATGGCCGAGCGAGGCTTCGACCTCATGTGCGAGCGCTCGCTCACGCGGTTCCCCTTCGGCAAGCCGATCGCCGAGCAGGGTGTCTTCCAGGACTGGGTGGCTGAGGCGCGCATCCGGATCGAGATGGTCCGGCTGCTCGTGCTCAAGACCGCGTGGCTCATGGACACCGTCGGCAACCGCGGCGCCGCGGTCGAGATCTCCGCAATCAAGGTGGCCGCGCCCGAGATGGCGACGTGGGTGCTCGATCGCGCGATCGAGACCTTCGGTGGCATGGGTGTGAGCCAGGACGTCCCGCTGGCCGAGCTCTACGCAACGGCCCGGATGCTACACATCGCAGACGGGCCGGACGAGGTGCACAAGATGTCCCTCGCGCGGCGCGAGCTCAAGCGGTACGCGACGTCGTGATCACCGCCACGGCGGACGACATCCGCCGGGCAGCCCAGCGCCTGTTCGCGACGAACGGCTACGAGGCCACGACGATGCGGGAGATCGCGGCGGCCGTCGGCATTCGCGCGGCGAGCCTCTACAACCACTTCACGTCGAAGGAGGACATCCTGTGGGACCTCACCGCCACCGCGCTGTCCGATCTCGAGTCGAGTCAGTCCGAGGCGCTGGCCGCCCTGCCGGACAAGGCCGATGCCGTGCAGAGACTGCGCGCGTTCGTGGTGGCGCACGTCGTCTTTCACGCGGTCAACAGCGAGAAGGCCGCTCTGGTGAATAGGGAGATGGGCGGTCTCTCGCGTACGCACCTGCGCCGAGCTGTGACACTGCGCGATCGCTACGAGGGTCACCTGCGCGAGATCATCCGCAGCGGAGTGGCTCGCAAGGAGTTCCGCGTACCTGATGAGCGGGTCACGTCATTCGCGATCCTGCAGATGGGCATCGCGGTCTCGACCTGGTACCGCGCAGGGGGAGGCATGACGCCGACGCAGCTCGGCGAACTGCATGCCGAGTTGGCCACCCGGATGGTGGCGGCATGACGCACGCGACCCACAACCTGCCGCCGGGGCGCGTCAGTGCGGTCCTCTTCGACTGGGACGGCACGCTCGTCGACACCGGGGAGATCCTGCTCGCCTGTTGGCACACCATGACCGAGGAAGTCCTCGGCTACCGGTTCCCGTCGACCGAGGAGGAGCAGCGCTGGGCGCTGTCGCGCCGCGCGGCCGAGAGCTTCCCGCAACTGGCCTCCGACCCCGACGTCGTCGCACGCATGCATGTCGCCTTCACCGGCGCGTACCGTGCCATCGCGGCTGAGCATGTGCGGGCCCACCCGGGGGCCGAGGAACTTCTGCGGGGCCTCGTCGCACGAGGGGTGCGCACGGGAGTTGTGACGTCCAAGACGACGGACCGCGTCACGATCGACGCTGAGTTGACCGGGCTCACGTCGCTGGTCGACGTGATCATCACAGGCGATGACGTCGAGCAGGGCAAGCCTGATCCGCAGGGCATCCGGATGGCCCTCACGGCACTCGGCGTTGATGCTGCGGCCGCCCTATACGTCGGCGACGGCACCGTGGACATCCGCGCGGGCAAGGCCGCTGGTCTGCGCACGGTCGCCCTGACTCACGGCCTGTCCGACCGAGCAGGTCTGGAGGCCGAGAATCCCGACCTCATAATGGACGACCTGAGTCCGCTACTCGGCGCGGTCGAGCGGGCCGATGGGCCCGCGGCCGACGCCGAACCACACGCCACCCCCGCCAGCAATCCCGCCCGGGGGGACCGCCCATCCAAGGAGCACACATGACAGATCTGGACTTCCTGGCCGTGCACGGTCTGGCCGTGCGCAAGGCCGCGGGCCCTGCCGCGGTGGCGGACCTCCTCGGTGCCCCCGAGGCCGATGTGGCCGCGGCTCTGGAGGCGGCCGCTGCGGCCGGACGCGTCGCGGGTGCCAAGGGCATGTTCATGGTGGCCCCGGCCGGCCAGGCATGGCTGGCCGAGCAATACCCGATCGTGTACGCCGATGCGCGCGCCGACGGTGCGCTGACGGCGGCGTACGAGCGGTTCGAGAAGGTCAACACCGAACTCCTCGCGCTGTTCACCGACTGGCAGACCATGCCCGCGGGCGGCGCTCGGGTCCCTAACGACCACAGCGATGCGGAGTACGACCAGGGCATTGTCGACCGGCTCGGTGACCTACACGAACGCGCCGAGCGCGTCGTCGGACGGTGCGCGGAGTCGCAGGAGCGCCTCGGCCGCTACCTCGAGCGCCTCGCCAACGCGTATGACCGCGTGCTCGCCGGGGACCGCGACTACGTGTCGGGCGTCCGCATCGACAGCTACCACACCGTGTGGTTCGAGCTCCACGAGGATCTCCTCCGCATGCTCGGCCGTACCCGACAGGAGTAGGTGGAACTTCACATGTCACGCATCATCGTGCTCGATGGTTCTGCGCTGCCCGACCGCGACATCATCGGCGGCAAGGCGTGGAGTGTCGCTCGCATGCGCAGCCTCGGCTTGCGCGTCCCACCGGCATTCGTCATCCCGGTCGACGAATGCCGTCGGTACCACGACGGCGGACGCGCGATCGACGAGGAACTCTGGCGGGATGTGGTCTCAGGGGTCGCCGCGCTCGAGGAGGCCACCGGTCGCCGTCTGGGCGATCCGGCGAACCCGCTGCTGGTGTCGGTGCGCTCAGGCGCCGCGATCAGCATGCCCGGCATGATGGACACGGTGCTCAACCTCGGCATCACGGATGCCGTCGAGGCCGGGCTTGCTGCCGCGACCGGTGATGCGACGTACGCGCGGGATACGCACGCCCGCTTCTGCCACCAATTCGGTGACATCGTGCTCAAGGCCGACCTCGACCCCTACGTCGCCGGTCCCACAGCCGACGAGGTGCGCGCCTTCGTCAAGGACGACACCGGCGTGGACATCCCCTCCGACCCCTACGAGCAGTTGCGCGCCGCGATCAGTGCGGTCTTCGATTCGTGGGAGTCGGCGCGAGCCCGGTCGTACCGCAAGCACTGGGGGATCTCCGAAGAGGGTGGCACTGCAGTCACCGTGCAGGCGATGGTCTTCGGCAACCTCGGCGAGGGTTCGGGCACCGGTGTGCTCTTCACCCGCAATCCGCTGAACGGCGACCCGACACCGTACGGCGAATGGCTGCCTGGCGGCCAGGGCGACGATGTCGTCGGTGGGACACACGCGGTGCTGCACCTCGACGTGCTCGGCGAGAAGATGCCGGCGGTGCACGCCGAGCTGCTCAGTTGGGCTCACACCCTCGAGCAGGAGAACCGCGAGGTGCAAGACGTCGAGTTCACCGTGGAGCAGGGGCGGCTCTACCTGCTGCAGACCCGGACGGCCAAGCGCTCACCCGACGCTGCAGTGCGTATCGCGGTCGATCTGGTGAATGAAGGGCTCATCACTCCCGACATGGCGGTCCAGCGCGTCACCGCAGAGCAGGTCGACACGGTCCTGCTGCCGCAGTTGGATCCCGCAGCGGCGGCAACCGCGACGGTGCTCGCGAGTGGTGAGCCGGCGTGCCCGGGTGTTGCCTGCGGTGTCGGGGTCGTCGACCCGGACGAGACCGAGCGGCGCGCGAAGGCGGGCGAGGACATCGTGCTCGTTCGTCCCACCACGAGCCCCAACGACGTGCACGGGATGATCGCGTCGGTGGCGGTGGTTACCGATCTAGGCGGGTCAACCTCGCACGCCGCGGTCGTGACCCGGGCGCTGGGCCGACCGTCGGTGGTCGGGGTCGGTGACGGCGTCGCGGAG
>JBILVH010000085.1:0-7075 GCA_044370555.1 Candidatus Nanopelagicales bacterium | reverse complement strand
TCTGGATACGTGGCTACGAGTCGGCATCGACCTGCCGCATGGCCCCGCGGTGGGCGGCCTGCCCGAGGTCTGGCAGTTCACCAACGGCGCCTCCAACCTGACCTACCTGCTGCGCTACGCCGATGCGGCGGGCACCCGCGACCTGGTCGCCCGGCGTCCACCCATCGGGGCCAAGATCGCCTCTGCCCACGACATGTTTCGCGAGTACGACATCCAACGCCGATTGCGACCCTTCTTTGGCGCCGTCCCTGACGTCGTCGCGTACGCCACGACCGAAGAGTCACCCATCGGGGCCGAGGTCTACGTCATGGAGTACGTCGCGGGCGTCAATCTGCGGGCCGACTCCCACCTTGATCCGCAGACTGCCGAGCGCCTTGGCGAGCGCGTGATCGACACCCTGGTCGATCTCCACGCGGTCGACGTTGGTGCTGCCGGCCTCGGTGCGTACTACCGCGGGAGCGGCTACGTACGTCGGCAGGTCGAGGGGTGGTCGCGCAGATGGCGCGCGGCGGTCACGCCGGATAGCCCGGACGCCGAGGGGATCATTGGGTGGCTCGACCGCAATCAGCCGGATGATGTTGGTGCCGCGCTGATCCACGGGGACTGGCGCATGGACAACATGGTCCTAGGCGCTGACGACGTGACACGAGTGCTCGCCGTCCTCGACTGGGAGATGGCCACGGTGGGCGATCCGCTCATGGACCTAGGCAACACGATGTGCTACTGGATCCAAGCCGATGACGATCCGGCTTTCCGACTCTTCCAGAAGCAGCCGACCACGGCGCCGGGCATGCCGACCCGGGAGGAGGCGGTGCGCCGCTACCTCGCTCGCAGCGGTCTGACGCTGCCCGCGGTCGGCTGGGAGTTCTACGAGGTCTACGGGCTGTTCCGGCTCGCGGTGATCCTGCAGCAGATCTGGTCCCGCTTCAGCGGGGGGCAGACCTCGAATCCGGCGTTCGCCCAGTTTGGCGACATCGTCCGCATCCTGCTGCAGCGCTGCACCATCCGAGTGGCCTAACCTGACGGCATGATGGGCGATCCTGGGCCGTGTCCCGCGTGCGAGTCGGTACCCCTCGAACGCCGCGGGGGCAAGGACATGTGCCCGCGCTGCTACTACATCCAGCCGTGCTGCGACGGCGGGGAGTGCGTACCGCTTACCGGCTGAGCTCGCCCGTCACCGGCGGCTAGTCGAAGAGTTCCTCGAGGAAGCTCTTGCGCTTCTTGTACGGCTTCCCGTAGTAGCCAGGCTGCTGGTACTGCGGCTGCTGGTACTGCGGCTGAACGGGCGGCGGTTGATATTGCGGCTGAGCGGGCGGCTGCTGGTACTGCGGCTGTGCCGGTTGCGCTGGCTCTGCGCTGCGCGACCACGCCGTCTCCGCGTCAATCATGCGCTCGAGTTCGCCGCGGTCCAGGAAGATCCCGCGACACTCGGTGCACTGGTCGACGTGCACTCCGCTGCGCTCGTACTGCCGCATAGGGGCGTGACATTTCGGGCAGGTGAGTCCGTCCATGACGACATCGTCACCCGCGAGACGCGCTGGCGCAAACTGCAGCACCCGTCGCGATTTGCCCGGTGGCTGGCCTTTCGTAGACTGAGCACGTCTTGGGGAGTATCTCCTCCGCCACCGGACTCGGCCGTGAGAAGGGCTGACGAAGGAGCGGAGTCGTAACCTCGTCAGTACGACCGCGCGTTCAGCTCAACCGGGCCGGCGCGTGAGTCCGGGGTGCGGCCAGTCTTGGTGAGAGAGACCACGGCGCGCAGGTGCGATGGTCGCACCTGCTGTGTCGTGGAGGTTTCGTGGACGTCGCATTGTGGGTGTGGCTCGCACTCATCGGTGTCGTACTGGGCATGCTGCTCGTGGATCTGGTGATGCACCGCGAGGCGCATGTGATCGGAGTGCGCGAGGCGGCCGTGTGGTCCGCCATCTGGGTCGCCGTCGCCGTCGTCGTCGGGGGTCTGATCTGGTGGTACTACGGGTCCGAGTTCGGTATGCAGTACTTCGCGGGCTACGTCATCGAGAAGTCGCTCGCCGTGGACAACGTGTTCGTCTGGGCGATGATCTTCAGCTACTTCGCCGTGCCGCGCGAATACCAGCACCGCGTCCTGTTCTACGGGGTGGTCGGGGCTCTCGTTTTCCGCGCGATCTTCATCGCCGCTGGCAGCGCCATCATCGCAACGTACGCCTGGGTGCTCTACATCTTCGGAGCCTTCCTCATCTTCACCGGCCTGAAGATGCTCAAGCAGCGCAACGAGCACATTGACCCGGGCAAGTCGAAGACACTCAAGTTGTTCCGCAGGTTCGTGCCTACAACTGACGACTACGAGGGGCAGAAGTTCCTCACCCGCCGCAACGGTGTCCTGATGGCGACCCCTCTGCTTGCCGTCCTCGTGCTCGTCGAGGTGACCGACATCATCTTCGCCGTCGATTCGATCCCGGCGATCTTCGCGGTGACCCAGGAGCCCTTCCTCGTATTCGCCAGCAATGCGCTGGCGATCCTCGGCCTGCGCGCGATGTACTTCCTCCTGGCCGACCTCATGCACCGCTTTGTCTACTTGAAGCTCGGTCTGTCGATCGTGCTGGTCTGGGTTGGCATCAAGATGATCGTCAGCCACGCCTTCTTCAAGATCCCGACGGCGATCAGCCTGGGCCTGGTCATCGGCATCATCGCCGTATCCGTGATCGCAAGTCTCTGGGTGAGCCGCGGGTCGACTGTCTCCGACCGCGACCGCGAGTCTGGCGGTGCACCGGCAACCCAGTCGAAGGAACCCCCGCAGTGATGAACCGAAGGAAAGGTCTCACGATGAAGAAGTTCTCTCGTGTTGCCCTCATCTCCGCGTGCGCCATCGCTGGGTTAGGGCTCACATCAATGTCACCTGCCCAGGGAGTCGCACCTGCCCGCCTCCTGGATCGGGCGGTGGCTCAGTGCCCGTCAGGGGCCCTGCTCACAGTCGAGTTGGAACGCGACGGACGGCAACTCGAGATTGACGTGGAGTTGTACGGCAAACCGCGCGAACGTTGGGCCTTCAGAGTCACACCTCGCGGTGGTCAGTCCCTGGCAGTGTCACGGGTGCTCAACCGAGAGGGGGAGACCGACTTCTGGCGATACGTGCCCGATCGACCGGGCCTTGACCGGGTCACTGTGACCGCGCGGTCCACGACTTCTGGGGCGGCCTGCTCAGCGCAGGTCAGCGGATAGGGCGACTAGCGAGTCAGATCGCGCAGGATCTGCTGGCTCGCAAATCGGCCGGGCGCCCCGATCACGCACCCACCCGGATGTGTGCCTGAGCCACATTGGTAGTACCCGTCGATGGGCGTTCGGTAGTCGCTGTAGCCGGGTGCCGGGCGGAAGAAGTACATCTGCGAGGGGAAGAATTCGCCAGCGTAGATGTTGCCTTCACTCAGACCGGTCTTCTCCTCGATGATGTCCGGTGTGACCACCTCGCGGTGGATCACCAGGTCGTCGAAGCCGGGGAAGAAGCGGGCGAGTGTGGCCTGCACCCGGTCGGCCATGTTCTGGCGCTCGGCGTCCCACGTGGAGCCCTTGAGTTCGTGCGGGGTGTACATCACGTAGCACGACATGACGTGCTTGCCCGGGGGAGCCATGTCAGGGTCGATGAAGGACTGGATGGACGCGTCGATGTACGGCCACTCGCTGTACCAGCCGTACTTCGCGTCGTCGTACGCGCGTTCCATGTACTCGATCGTCGGGGCGATGTTGATGAATCCGAGGTACTGGTCGGTGCGTCCCTCCAGGCCCGGGTAGGTGGGCGCGGCGTCGAGTGCGAAGTTGACCTTCGAGGACACGCCCTGGAACCGGTAGCGCTCGATGGTGTCCACCAGGTCGGTCGGCAGTTCACGGGGATCGGTGAGTTGGAGGAAGGTCCGGCGCGGGTCCAGGGAGGACACCACGACCGGCGCGGTGAACTCGGTGCCGTCCGCCAACGCGACGCCTGTGACACGGCCCGCCTGCGTGATGATGTGCGACACCTTGGAGTCCAGGCGGATCTGGGCACCGTATGCCTCGGCCGCGCGGGCGAGGACCTGGGTGAACCCACCGTTGCCGCCCTTGTGGAACGACCAACTCCCCATGCTCCCGTCGTGCTCGCCCATGCCGAGGTAGAGGAAGTTCAACCCGGTGCCGGGGGACATCGGGCCAAGCTTGATGCCCACGCATGCGGCACTAGCGATCATCGCCTTGACGATGTCGGACTCGAAGTAGTCGTCGAGGAAGTCCGCGATGCTGCCGGTCAGTAGACGGACGGTGTCGTGGACGACCTTCGTCGGTGCGGAGCCGAGGTGCTTCAACAGCCACGCCACCTGGTCGGCATCTGCCGGGTCCTTGCTGAAGACGTTCGGCGGGATGTTGTCGAAAAGGGGTCGTAGGAACTGCTTGACGCGGGCGACGTCGTGCTCGAAGCGATCCGAGGCGTCGGCGTCGGCGATCGAGTGACGCGCGATCTCCCGTCGGTTCACTTCGTGGTCGGGGCCGAGGAGAAGGTAGTCGCCGCCGTCCATCGGCGCGAAGTGCGAACGCATGTAGAGCGGCATGAAGCCGTGGCGGACCAAGTCGAGTTCCGCCACGATCTCCGGCCGCAGCAGGCTCAGGGCGTACGAGAACGTCGTGAAGGAGTAGCCGGGAACGAGCTCCTCGGTGATGGCTGCGCCGCCGACGAGATGGCGCTGCTCCAGGACGAGCACACGTTGCCCAGCCTTCGCGAGGTAGGCCGCGTTGGTGAGGCCGTTATGCCCAGCGCCGATGACGATGGCGTCGTACACGTTGCTCGTGCTTGCGTGCGTTGTCATGGCATCGACGTCTTTCGCTCGGGATTGAAGAAGGGTAGGGCCGAGACGGTCGCTGCGACATTGATGTATTGATGGCACACCGTCTGTTCGATGTAGATCGTTGTGCCCGGGGCGGCTGCATCTGGCCGGATGCGAGCGATGCCGATGTGGTGCTGCAGCAGCGGTGAGTACGTCAGGCTCGTGGCATATCCGAGGCGATCCCCACTGGCGTCGTAGATCATCGACTCCCAGGCGACCGGGGTCTCGTCAGGCACGGGCATCAGGCCATGTGAGGAGAACAGGTCGTAGTAGTCGCGCCAGGCAATGGAGATCCCCACGGTCGACCATCGACTCTTCCCTTCGCGCAGTTCCCGAAGGATCGCCGTCCGACCCACGAAGGGTCGGGTCTCATCCTCGATCCCCTTGAGCAACCACCCGAGGCCTAGCTCGGAGGGTGTGAACCGGTCGGCATCGACGAAGGCGTAGCGACTCGATGTGAACTCGACGCCGATCAGGGGGAGCCCCGCCTCGATCCGCGCGATGCCGAGAGCAATGTCACCCATGGGCCGCAGGTGGTGGGGTGCTCCGGCCTCCAGGATCTGGTCGAGGACCGCGAGTGCATCCTCGGCGGGGATCATCACCTCGAAGCCGAGATCGCCGGTGAAGCCGGTCCGGCTCACCACGACGGGGCGGTCGGCAATCTTCGCGTGTGTGAATGCGAAGTAGCGAAGGTCGGCGACTTCCGGGGCGAGTTCTGCCAGGATCGCGCGCGACCGGGGCCCCTGGATAGCGAGCGTGGCGTACTCCTCACTGCAGTCGACGATCTCCACCTGTCGACGACCGACCATCGAACGCAGGTACCCGAGGTTGGGTTCGGCCGCGGTCAGCAGGAACTCATCGGCTGCGTGACGGAAGATCACGCCGTCCTCCATGACGAACCCCGCGTCGTCGCACCAGATCGTGTACTGCGCGCGGCCAGGCTTGCAGGTGCGGATGTCGCGCGCGAGCAGGTGGGAGAGGTAGGCCTCCGCATCGCGACCGCGGATCCAGTACTTGCGCAGCGGGGAGGCATCGAAGAAGGCAGCGGCATTACGGATGCCGAAATACTCGTGCTTCGCAGAGAGGTCGTACTGCGGCGCGGACAGGTAGCCCGCCCAATGCCCCCACAGCCCCGACTCGTTGAGTTGCTCTAGCCGCTGATGGAACGGCGTGCGCTTGAGCATCAGCATGGTGACCTCCTCGGGGATAACCTAGAGATTATTGGACACATGCGCAATAGCCCTCTACGGTCAGCCCGTGGGTCGAATGAGTCCCGGCGAGCGGCGCGCGGCCATCGTGTCGGCCGCCAGCGCAGTCATCTCGCGACGTGGGGTGGCGGCGACGACCGTGCGGGATGTCGCCGCTGAGCTCGGCACCTCGAGCGGCCTCATTCATCACTATTTCGACTCGATGGATGACCTCTTGGCGGCTGCCTTCGCGGAGGTGGCAGGCCGCGACTTCAGCAACACGGTCGCGGCCGTGGGTGGAGGGCGGTCGGCGCTGGAGAAGTTGGCGTACTTTCTGGGCGCGTACTCGCGAGGAGAGGGCGCTGATTCAGGCGAGATGCAGATGTGGCTCGATGCCTGGGCGGAGGCTGCCCGGCGGCCTGCGGTCCGCCGCGCCTCACGAGCGCTCAACGTGGAGTGGCATGAACTGCTCGTGGCCGTCATCACCGAAGGGGTCCGCGAGGGATCGATGAGGAGCGATGACGCAAGTGCATCGGCCTGGCGGATCCTCTCCCTTCTGGATGGCCTCGCACTACAGACCGTGGCGCACGGTGATGTGATCAGCGCGGAGGAGGTCGAACGCTGGTCGCGTGCCGGTGTTGAGCGCGAACTGTCGATTGACCCGGAGGTGTGGGCTACGGTTCCGCATGACTAGCGAGGGAAGGGCGCAGTGACTCAGGTGGCCGGGACAGCGATGTCCAGCGACGAGAAGCGGCTTGCCGAACTCGGCTATCGGCAGGAACTGCAGCGCACTTGGAGCGGCTTCTCAAACTTTGCCATCTCGTTCTCCATCATCTCCATCCTCGCCGGGTGCTTCACGACCTTCGGTCAAGCATGGAACAACGGTGGACCGATCGCCATCTCCATCGGCTGGCCGATCATCTCGCTGTTCATCCTGATCATCGGATTCACGATGTCGGAGCTCGTATCTGCCTATCCCACCTCCGGGGGCATCTACTGGTGGGCATCGGCGCTCGGCGGGCCCAAGGCGGGCTACTACACCGGCTGGTTGAACCTCATCGGGCT
>JBILVH010000084.1:0-7134 GCA_044370555.1 Candidatus Nanopelagicales bacterium | reverse complement strand
GGCGTCGTCGTCGGTGATCAGGGTGAGGCGTACGTCGAGCACGAGGCTGCCATCGGCCCGGATGAGTGCCCAGTCGTGTCCGCCGAGCGGGGCGATCGTGCCGCGCAGCCGGTCACCTTCGAAGGTCCCCCCGCGCACCGGGACCGCCTTGCGGACGCCGAGTGGGGTGGGGCCGTTGAGGTGCGGGGGGTCGAGGTGGGCCCGGAGCACGAAGAGTGGTCGGGTGGAGATCATGCTTCATCCGACCATAGATACCTCCGACCACGGGGAGGTTCGGCAAAGTTGTTGACGGGGCCGCCGCGGGCACCTAGTGTCCGACTAACGCCCGAACATCCGATGTCTGTCCGGATCCCAGAGGAGGCTCCATGCGGTCCTTCGTCGCAACCCCGCAGGAGATCGCGGCCATCGAGGCGGTGATCGCCCGTCCGCGATTCGTCAATTGCCAGATGCTGTCGGTCGTGGTCAAGACCGACCCGGCATGGCTGCGGGAGGTGATCCCGGCCCCGCTCGAACCCGACGGCGACACCGTGCGGTTCATGGTCGGCCGCTGGCAGAGCAACTGCGTCGCCGACTTCGCCGGCTCGGGTGTGTACGTCCCCGCCCGCCTCGGCGACGATGCGGGCGAGTACATCATCGCCATGTACATGGACTCCGACGCGGCGATCCTTTACGGCCGCGAGGTCTTCGGCGAGCCGAAGAAGCAGGCATCGAGCGGGACGTTCCGCGGCGGCGACATCGCCAGCGCCTGGGTCGAGCGGCACGGCGAGCGGATCATCCACCTCGAGGCGAACCTCACGACGGACAACGGGCCCGTCGAAACCACCGGGCTCAACTTCAACATCAAGGCCCAGCCCGCGTGCAACGGCAAGGGTCTCGAATCGGACGCAGTCGTCACTGCAGCCGACTTCGACGTGCGCTTCCACGTCAACCTCAGCGGCACGGGGGCCGTCCGCCTCAACGGCACCGCCCACGATCCGCTCGGGTCTATCCCGCTAGGTGAGGTCGTGCAGTCGGTGTGGCAGGAGGGCGACCTCTTTGCCACGACCCGCCGCGTCGCGACCATCCCCGCCGCGCAGTTCGCCCCCTACTTCTACGCGCGAGTCGACGACTACGCGCTGCTCGATACCGAATCCCGCGTCCTGGCCTGAGGAGATTGCCATGTCCCGAGTTCCGCTGCCCGAGGTCCCGACCCTCGACCCCTTCCTGCAGGACCTTCATAACGGAGCCAAGGAGGGCGACTGGGCGACCGAGAACGTCGCGCGCGCCGTCTCGGAGCAGCCGCGGCTGCTGGAGGATTACCTCGGCTTCTACTACCCGTGGCACACCGAGCGCGGTGTTCTCACGCCGCGCCTGAAGGAGCTCGTCCGCCTGCACATCGCGACCCTCAACGGGTGCCGCACGTGCGCGCATGCCCGGCTCGCGCAGGACACGGTGACCGAGACCGAGGCCATCGGCTCGCTGCTCAACGACGAGGAGTCGCTGTCGACGCTGTCGCCGGCCGAGCGCATCGCCCTGGCGTACGCCGAGAAGATGGCGCTTGACCACCACAGCATCACCGACGAGGACGTCCGGCTCTGGCGCGACACCTTCGGTGATGACGGGTTCCTCGAGTTGGCCATGATGACCGGCCAGTACATCGGCTTCGGGCGGATGCTGGCGATCCTCCAGCTCGAGACCGTCGCCTGTCCGATCTAGTGCCACCCGCACTCACGGGGGTTGCGAACTTCCGCGACCTCGGAGGTCTCCCCGTGGTCGGCGGCGGGCGCACCCGCGCCGGTCGGTTCTTCCGCAGTGAGTCCGTCGGGGCGATGACCGACGACGACGTTGAGGTCGTCGTCGGCACGCTCGGCATCGGCGCGGTCCTCGACCTGCGCTCGGCAGGGGAGACGATCGACGAGGGCCGCGGTCCCCTAGGTCGCAAGTCTGTGATCTACGCCAACGTGCCCATGAACCCGGCGGCGCTGCACCTGTTCCGCGAGGATTCGTTCCTGCCTGGTGACCTGACCGCCTCGGTCTACAACGCCTTCCTTGACGAGGCCGCCGGCATGCTGCCCAACGTCATCCGCATGCTTGCCACTTTGATCGATGTCCCGACTGTCGTGCACTGTGCGGCGGGCAAGGACCGCACCGGTCTGGTCATCGCCTTGACCCTCGATCTGGTCGGCGTCGACCGCACCTGCGTCGTCGAGGACTACATGGCCTCGGCCGATTCGGTCGACGCGGTGAACACGATGCTCGCCCGCTCGGAGCGCTACCGCGCCCACATGGAGAAGGTCGACCGGGAGTTCTACGAAGTACACGAGCGGGCTATCCTCGGCTTCTTCTCGCATCTCGATGCCGCCTACGGCGGTAGTGCGGGGTGGGCCGCGGCCCGCGGGGTCAGCGAAGACGTCGTTCGGCGCTTGCGCGCCGCACTTGTGGAGGTGGACGGATGACGAATCGACAGTGGATCCTCGCGCGGCGCCCGGTCGGGCTCGCCACTCGCGACGACTTCGAACTGCGCGAGAGCCCTGACCCAGATATCAGCGCACTCGCACCCGGACAGATCGCGATGCGCAACGAGATCTTCCTGCATGCGCCCACCATGCGGAACTGGATGGATCCGCCCAGCAACAGCCTCTATCCGTCGGTCGACCTCGGAGCACCGATGCTTGCGACGTCCGGGGGCACCGTCATTGCCTCCGCGCACCCGAAGTTCCCCGTCGGGTCGCGCGTCACCGGCATCTCGTTCTGGGAGGACGTCTCGGTCGTCGATGCCAACGTGATGCCGGTGCGGCTGGTGAACGAGGACATGTCGCTGGTCGAGGCGATGGGACCGGTCGGTGTCAACGCGCTGACCGCCTACATGGGTGTGACCAAGGTGGGCCGTCCCGTGGCGGGCGAGACCGCGGTCGTCTCCGGTGCCGCCGGGTCGACGGGCTCGATCGCCGGACAGGTACTACGCCTCCTCGGCTGCCGGGTCATCGGCATCGCGGGCGGTGCTGCGAAGTGCGCGCGACTGGTGGACGAACTCGGGTTCGACGCGGCCATTGACTACCGCACTGAGAACGTCGAGGAGCGGCTACGCGAACTCGCACCCGGCGGCATCAACATCTTCTACGACAACGTCGGTGGCGACGTATTGCAGGCCGCTGTCGAGAACATCACGAAGTTCGGGCGCATCGTCCTGTGCGGGCAGATCGCGGCCTACAACGGAAGTGCACCCGTGCCCGGCCCGCGCAACATGATGCGACTGGTCTACGGCAGCGTCACGATGCAGGGCTTCCTGCTTGGCGACTACGAGGCCGACATCCCGGCAGCTGGTCAGCAGTTGCTCGCGTGGATGAAGGAGGGTGTCCTCCACCACCGAGAGGATGTCCGCAACGGCTTCGAGAACCTGCCCGAGTCCTTCGGCGACCTCTTCGTCGGCCGCAACGACGGCACCTTGCTCGTCGTCACGGACGACGCTGCCCGAGGTATCCCGGGCCGCTGAGTCCGCGGAGCAAATCAGCGATGGCCCGGACGTCGACCCCGCCGTCAGCGACACCGTCCGCGCGGCTCGCTGCGCGCGACACGGCGTTGGTCGCATCGTTCGCCGCTTTCATCGCGGTCCTTGGTCTGCCCGGGGCCATCACACCCTTCGGCAATGCGGTCCCGATCACGCTGCAGACACTGGGCGTGATGCTCGCCGGCGCCATCCTCGGCTGGTGGCGCGGTGCGCTCACGGTCATCGTCTTCCTCACCCTTGTCGCCGCCGGACTCCCGCTGCTCGCCGGTGGCCGTGGTGGCGCTGCTGTGTTCGTCGGCCCGAGCGCGGGCTACCTCGTCGGATGGATCCTCGGTGCAGCAGTCATCGGGGTGCTGGTCTCCGCTCGGCTACCGAAGTATTCCCCGTGGTGGACTGCCGCATCCTGCGTCATCGGCGGCATCGGCGTGGTCTACGCGATCGGGATCCCGGTCCAGGCGTACATCCTCGGCACATCGGGTGTCGTGGCAACTGCGATCGGTGCCGCGGCGTACCTGCCGGGCGATGCACTCAAGGTCGTCGTGGCCACCGTGGTGGCAGCCGCCGTGCACCGCGCCTACCCGGGCCTGCCTGCACCGCTGCGCGTACGGTGAGTATGACGTGAGCGTTCGGGTCGCCCTCGGTGACGATCGAACGATCCTTGACAGTGTTGTCGCGGCGCGCCGGGCGGGCGAACCTTGCATCGTCCCGCCCGCGCACCTCGCGGCCGCCGCCGAGGTGGTTGAAGTGCGCGGCCCGAGACTCGTCGCGTTCTCGTCGGGATCCACCGGACTCGCCCGCGGCATCATCCGGACGCATGCGTCGTGGACAGAAAGCCACGACGCCGTATCCGCGCTCATCGACATTTCATCGCGCGACGTCGTGTGGTTGCCCGGTTCGCTCACGTCGACCTTGTTCCTCTACGGGGCGGTGCATGCCGTGGAGTCGGGTGCGCGAGTGCGGATCGGCGCCGAGGACCACGCGGACATCACCGTCGCCCACACCGTCCCGCTGCAGGCCGCCGCACTGCTGAGCGACCCACCCGTCGGCCTTCGCACGATCGTGGTCGCCGGCGATCGTGTACCCGATGCACTCCACGACCGGGCGGCGAGTCTCGGGATCGCAGTCATCGACTACTACGGTGCCGCGGAACTCTCCTTCGTCGCCTACCGCACCGACACAGCTGCGTACCGCGCATTCCCCGGGGTGCAGTTCCGCGAGACCGACGGGGAGATCTGGGTGCGGTCGGCATACGTCTGCGAGGGGTATGCCGATCCGCTCGGCGCCGGACCGCTACGCCGCGACGAGGGGTGGTGCACCGTGGGGGACCGCGGCCGTGTCACACCGGCCGGTCTAGTCGTCGAAGGTCGTGGTGATGAGGCCGTCAATGTCGCTGGGCACACTGTGCTCGTCGCCGACGTCGAGGGGCACCTCCATCGCGCACTTCGCACGGATGTGGTGGTGCTCGGCGTAGATCAGGTCTCGGTCGGGCAGGTCCTGGTGGCCGTCACCATGCAGCCGATACCGGTGGAGGCACGCCGGGCCGCCACCGCCGACCTCCCCGGTGCCGCGAGACCGCGTCGGTGGGTGGCACTGCCCGAGATCCCGCTGACAGCGAGTGGCAAGGTGGACCGCGTGGCACTCCGGCGCGCGGTGGCAGGGCATGACTAGACCGGTCATCGTGTCGGCCCGTCGAACGGCTGTGGCCACCGTGGGGCGTGGATTCGCCGGGATCGGCCCGACGCAGCTGCTCGCCCCGCTGATCGCCGAGCAGGCGCGCATTCTGCCGCGCGTCGACGATGTAGTCATCGGCATGGCCCGCAGTGCCGGGGGCGATCCGGCCCGGGTCGCTGCTCTCGAAGCCGGTCTCGACGTCCCCGGTGTCACCATCGACCGGCAGTGCGGCAGCGGTCTCGCGGCCATCGCTCTGGCAGCATCGATGGTCCGTGCCGGCGATGCGACGCATGTCATCGCGGGGGGCGTCGAGAGTGCGAGCACTGCGCCCGTAGGTCGCGCCCGCTTCGCCCCGGACAGCATCGGCGACCCCGATATGGGACCCGCCGCCGAACAACTCGCCACGGACCGCGGGATCACCCGTGATCGTCAGGATGCGTACGCCGCGCTCTCGCATGAGCGCGCCATGGCGGCCGATGTTGCCGATGAGATCCTCGCCGTCAACGGGGTCGACCGCGACGACCGACCGCGCCACCTCGACGCACGCCTGCTCGCCCGTATGCCCGCGGCATTCACCGCTGCCGGCACGGTCACGGCAGGCAACAGTTGCGGTGTGAGCGACGGTGCTGCCGCGGTGACGGTCGTCGACGATGCGTGGCGGCGCGACCACGAGTTGCCGGGCATGATCATCAGAAGTCATGCGACCACGTCATGCGACCCGCGGACCCCGGGTATCGGCCCGGTCGATGCGATCCGCGCGGTGTGCGACCGTGGGGGCGTCGACCTCGCCGACGTCGACGTCATCGAGATCACCGAGGCCTTCGCCGCCCAGGTGCTGGCGGTGACCGACGCGCTCGGCCTCGATCCGCTAGGTCGCGATGCGCATCGCATCTGCCCACTCGGTGGCGCTATCGCGATGGGCCATCCCTGGGGTGCCTCGGGCGCCATCCTCGTCGTGCGACTGTTCACGCACCTGGTCCGACACCGCACTGCGAGGTTCGGCATTGCAGCCTGCGCGGTCGGTGGCGGGCAAGGTGTGGCGATGCTGGTTGAGCGCACATGAGCATCATCGAGTTCGAGGCGGTCAGTCACTCGTACGCCGCCCGCCGCGTGCTGTCGGATGTGACCGTGACGCTGACGGAGCAGCGCATCGGCGTCATCGGTGCCAACGGCTCCGGCAAGTCCACCTTCGCCCGCATGATCAACGGGCTCGTTCACCCGTCGGCCGGCGCCGTGCGGGTCGACGGGCTCGATCCTGTGCGCCAGGGTCGCGAGGTGCGCGCGATGGTGTCGTTCCTGTTCTCCGACCCGGATGCGCAGATCGTCATGCCCACGGTGGCCGAAGACATCGCCTTCTCACTACGTCGGCAGCGGCTCACCCGCGACGAGCTGCAGGCTCGGGTCCGCGCAACGCTCGACACGGTGGGTTTATCGGATTACGCCGAACATCCGGCGCATGCACTGTCCAGCGGCCAAAAGCAGCTGCTCGCCATGGCGTCCATCCTGGTTACCGATCCCCGGGTCCTGATCTGCGACGAGCCGACCACGTTGCTGGACCGGCGCAACACCCGACTGCTGCTCGACCTCCTGCGCGACCTGCCGCAGCAGGTGATCGTGGTGACCCACGACTTGGCGATCGCCACCGAGTGCGAGCGCGTGCTCGTCTTTGCTGAAGGGCGCATCGTCGCGGATGCCCCGGGCGCCGATGCTGTGAATGCGTACGTGGACATGTACGCATGATCGGCCTCTACCGCGCGGGGAACTCACTCCTGCACCGGTGCCCCGCGGGGGCGAAGGTGCTGGGGCTGTTCGCGTTCGCGACCGCGCTCCTCATCCTGCGCAGTGTGTCGGCGGTGGTCATCGCAGCTGCGATCGTCGTTGCGCTCTACGCCACCGCCCGGTTCGGCCCGCGCGTCCTGTGGGAGCAGGTCAGGCCGCTGCGCTGGTTCGTCGTGGTGCTCGCACCCGTGCAGTGG
>JBILVH010000083.1:0-7157 GCA_044370555.1 Candidatus Nanopelagicales bacterium | reverse complement strand
TGTCGGCATGGTGTCAGGCAGGCCCACCAGGACCAACGTGCTGTCGTACCGAAGGGCGTCAAGGTAGGGCGAGAGGTCCATGGGTGCCGAGACGGTGCTGATGATGAGATCGAAACTGTTGCGGACCGACTTCATCGCAGCCGCATCATTCGAGAAGATCACATCGCTCGCCCCCATGCGTCGGGCGTCTTCGGCCTTCGCCGCACTGTGCGTGAAGAGCGCCACCTCCGCGCCAAGCGCGGCGGCGATCTTCACCCCGAGGTGGCCCAGGCCACCGAGACCCACGATGCCCACCCGCATCCCCGGACCCGCACCCCAGTGGCGCAGCGGCGAGTAGAGAGTGATGCCCGCGCACAGCAGTGGTGCGCCCGCATCAAGTGGCACTGAGTCCGGCATGCGAAGGACGAACCTCTCGGTGGCCACGATGCTGGTGGAGTAGCCGCCGTAGGTCGGCGTCACACCGTCGGGCTCCACCCCGTTGTAGGTCATGGACGACTTGCCTTGGCAGAACTGCTCGAGTCCTTTGCGGCACGGTTCGCACACACCGCACGATGCACACATCACACCGACCCCGACGCGATCGCCGACTGCGAATCGCTTCACCTCTTCACCCACGGCCGTGACCGTCCCGGTGATCTCGTGACCGGGAACCATCGGAAACCGGCTGCCACCCCACTCATCGCGGGCCTGATGGATGTCTGAGTGGCAGATACCGCAGAAGGTGATC
Organism: Candidatus Nanopelagicales bacterium; assembly: GCA_044370555.1. Taxonomy (GTDB): domain Bacteria; phylum Actinomycetota; class Actinomycetes; order S36-B12; family S36-B12; genus CAINMH01. The sequence goes on along the minus strand of JBILVH010000083.1, from coordinate 6,430 downwards.
TCGATCTGCACGTCGAGCGGCCCGGGGACGCGGCGTTCGATCGTGAAGGGTTCGAGCGGTGTGGTTGCGGAGAGTGCGGCGTAGGACGCGGCGTAAGGCATGGGGTGAGCCTAGGCGGTGGTATCCATTGCCCGCGGACTGGTGGTTAGTCGGCGAGGAGCTTTGCGAGGCTGGCTGCGGTCCATCGGATCCTGGGAAGGCGGCTCGGTCGGCGGGTCTCGGCCGTCTCCTGGCTCGGCTTCCGTGCACCCGGGTTGGTAGCGTGCGTTGCGTGCCCAGCCCCCGTGTATTTCGACGCCCCTCGCTCTGGTGGCTTGCCGTACCGACTGCCATCTTGGCGCTGGGTGGATCCTTTCTCGTGGGAGTCTCGACTGCGGCAACGTCGCCAACGGTCCGGACCGCAACGCCGAGCTCCGGCTCAGTTCTCGATGTCACACCGAAACAGGTCGTCCTCAATGCCGCGAAGGCGAGTCACTTCGCAGCCTTCACCGCGCAGGTGCAGATGCAGGCGGGTGAGACCCGTGCGGTCCTTGCCGAAGTGGTCGTCAACGATGTGCAAGTGCCCGCGGGTCAACCGAACCTGTTCGTCGGGGTCACGGTCACCTGCACGGGGCCAGGGGCCAACCAGCGGATGGCAGTGGAGGCTGGCACGAATGTGTGGCCCTCGGCCAGCAACTTCGACATCCCGATCGTCGGCACCTTCAAGTCGAAGCAGGCGGGCACGTACACCTGCGTGCTCGACATCAAGTTGTGCGATCCCGGCGACTGCGATGACCCGGTTGGCTCTGGCTCCGTGCAGCTCGGAGTGCGCTCGGCCGACCCCAAGACGTACTCGTTCCTGCTGGTCTCTGGGGCGATGCCATCGTGGGCAACCGCGCGGCAGATCCCTGGGGCGAAGGACGTGCTCGTGCCACGTGGCAAGAACATCGTGATGTCCAAGACGCTGTCACTAGTCGGAAGCACGCCCCCGGTCACGATCGGGTCGATCGTGTCCTTGACGAACTGCATCGTTCCCGACTACCCGCAGGTCTGCAGCAAGGCGACGCAGATGCAGACCCAGGGCAGTTCGAAGGTCACCATGTCCATGCTCGTCAAGCAGATCGCTCGGAGTGCGGGCGCGAGGTGCGCCACAGCAACCGCTAAGCCGGTCACTGAGCAAGTGACCTGGCGCGAGCACCATGCCGTCCTGCAGATCTCCGTCCCATCGTTCACATTGTCTACGAGTGCCCAGTGCCGACCGTCCGTCACAGTCACGACCACGATCACCGTGCTCAGTGGCAACGCGGCTGCGGTGGAAGGTGGCGGCAAGAATTCCTGGCAGTCCGCCATCTACGCCGTCCCGCCTGGGCTGCTCTAGCGCCTGGGCCGCCCCTCGCCGAGATCACTGTCGAGCAACTCAGGCACCACCCCGAGTTCGGCCGGGAGTGTCGACATCAGTTGGCCGGGATGGTGACGCGGTTGCTCCTGATCTCACCGTTGAGGCTCGTCACGTACACGTAGATCTTCTTGCCCGTCTTGCGGGACCAGCTGAAAGAGCCGTTTAGATCGAGGGGCGGCTGTGCGCCTGATTCGGTGTACTCCGTCTCGCCGGGGAACCTGAACCAGACCTTTACGCGCGCCGTCCTGCTGAAACCTAGTGCGCGTCCCTCAATGTAAATCCCCGGCTTTCCGCTGACGACCGTACGGCCACTGTCGGTGATGCGAATGGTCTGCTCTACCGGATCTTCGCCGCGAATGGTGAGGGTGCCGACCGTGATGGGCGGGTCGTCGGAGCCCACGTAGGGGCGCAGCACGCGGGTGATGGTGAAGGTGCCGGGCTCGATGACGGTCACGGTGCCCGTGGCGGATGCGTTGTACTTGTCGAGGACCTTGCAGGAGCTGATGCGCTCGCAGGCGGACCCGTCCATCGACACCTTGCCGCTGCCGTTAGTGATCGACACGTACACCGTCTGACGGTCATCCGCAGAGCTCATTGTGTTGGCCAGGGTGAAGGTCTCACCCGCTGACCGCTGGATGGTCGCGGGAGTGAGTTGGTAGCCCATGGTCTGCGGGTCGTAGGCCACCGTCACGGTGGTACCTGTTGCTGTAGCTGGGCTGCCCATGGCCGAGGCGGGGAGGGCGAGGAGTGCCGTCGCGGTGAGAGCGGCGGTGAGTACGGCCAGGGTGGTTCGGGAGAGACGGGCTGGAAGGGCTGCGGCCCCCGTGGCTGGAGTCATGTGTGGACGCTACTGCTTCCTATCCATTCGAACTGCCAACTTTGGCACTTAGTACGCGTTTTTCGGTACTGGTCACCGAAGTCGGGGTGCTCCGGCCGAAATCAGCGGGATCGGCCGCTGTCAGTGGGGGTACCTAGTGTCGGTGATGCCGGGGCGGACGACCCCGGGGACCAGGGGGAATTCCATGCGTAGGGGAGCAGCCGTCGAGATCACCGGTGTCGGGCGCGTAGCGGCGATTGGGCTGAGTGCCGCAACTGCGGCCCTCCTATTGATCGCACCCCCCGCTGCCGAACCGGCTGCGGCCAGCACTTCAACGGGTGCGCCGACCAATGTCGCGGCGATTGCACGCGATCAGTCCATTATCGTCTCGTGGAGCCCCCCGGCCTCCGATGACAGTCTTGCCGTTGCGGGGTACCGCGCCGTGGCGCAGCCAGGACTCCACGCCTGCGAGACGCAGGTGGGTGTCGACGACAATCCGCTCACCTGCACCATCACGGGGCTGACGAACGGCCAGAAGTACCAGGTGATGGTGGCCGCGCGGATCGGTGCCGGTGGATGGGGGCCGTTCGCCCCGGATGACCGCTATGCCATCGGCGACTGGGGTCATGCCGGTGGGCGGATCCTCTACGACGCGGGCGCCATGCAGACCTGGGGCCGCTACATCGAGGTCGCCCCGGCCGGGTGGGACGGCAAGCCCGCGTCGGCGACCATGCGAGTGTCCTTCTGCAACCGTGATGAAGTCCTTGGAGTGACTTCTACGGCGATGGGAGCGGGTGCTGCCAACACCGCAGTGATCATGCAGAAGTGCCCGTGGTCGGGGTTCAAGGGGGTGATGGAGTACGGCGGCGGCCATCGGGGTGATTGGTTCGTGCCGTCGGCCGACGAGATGGCGGCGGTCTGGGGCAATCGGTACCTCGTCGACATGCCGTCGTCGTGCGACCACTGGACCTCGTCGGAGGTGAGTTCAAGCAGGGCGTGGACCGTGCGCGATTCGCATTGGACCCAGCGGCAGTCGACGTGGAAGTCCATGGGTTACTGCGTCCGACCGATTCGCTACATCGACGGTACCCACTCCGCGCTCTTCGCCACCCCGAACGACGGATTGCCCGGCCTGGTCACTGACCTGCGGATTGCTGACGGGTCCGCGGGTCGTGGCTACAACTCCGTGCGCCTGGAGTGGACACCGCCGGATGCCCACGGCAATCCGATCGTCGGCCACCGCGTCCGCGTTGCCGGAAACGACCATGGCGACTGGCGGCTGTTGGAGAACGGCGGCGCTGAGGGCACGTACTTGCTGGACGATCTGCGGTACTCATCAGCGCACATAGTGCAGGTTGCCGCTTTGACCGAGTTCGGTCGCGGCCCATGGTCGGCCCCGCTCCTGGTGACTACCAAGGGTGCGAGCGCCAAGGACGTCTGGGTCGTGGATGCCCGCCTGAATGAGGTTCGCGGTGGCAGCGTCACCTGGGAGATGGTGCCGCGCACTGCGTGGTCCTCGGTGCCCTACGGGCTCGATTCGGCCGGCGAGATTGTCTTTCCGAGCGCACCAGCGGGGACGGCGCGGGTGACCTTGACCGACGGGGTGCTTGAGGACGGCTCCGTCGTATCCGGCGAGTGGATCGAGACCCTTGGCTTCGGCTTGTCGGTGCTGCGTCTGCCCCCCAACCCGCTTCCGACAAGGACCGTCGCGGTAACCCTGCCCGGCGACCTGCCGGTGAGCAATGCCTTGGTCACCTTCACTGGACTCACCAACACCTACCGCAGCGGTGACTTCACATTCACCTTGCCGGCGTTCCGGACGTCGGGCCGCACCGATGCCGCCGGCACCTTCACCGCTGTCGGCTTCCCCGAAGGTGCGGTCACGGCCGAGGTGGTCTACGACGACGGAGTCATCGGTCAGCAGCAGACGATCGCCGCCTCGGCACCGGTCAGTTTCGTCGAACTCGAGTACGCGCCCTACGTGGAGCCTGTCGGCGATGGTGCGACCGTCGACGTTGACGAGGCTGTGCAGGTGACCCTTGAGGCGCGCTTGGGGGAGCCGGCGTCCGGTGCGGCAGCGCGCGGCAGGTACGCCGTGGGCCCGGCCCGGCCGCAAGCCGGCGTGCGCGTGACGCTGGTGCCGCCTCCGGGTGCGCGAGTGGGGACGTGCGGGGCCCGACTCAGCGGGGTGACGGATGCGCGCGGGAGGGTGAAGCTGCGCGTGTGCGCAACAAAGTCAGGTGTCTACCGGGTCCGATCGGCCGGGGCGATGCCGGTGGGCGGATACGCGCTTCGGGTGCGCGGTGCGGCTTCCATGCCGCCGGCGGCCGTGACCGCCTACTCGCCGCAGATAGGGACCGCGACAGTGACCTGGCGGCGTCCGTCATTCACCGGTGGTGCGACGGTGTCCGCATATCGCGTCGTCCTGACGGCGCAGGGCAAACCGACCGTGCGGCGGACGGTCCAGGTGCAGCCCGGCACGGGCCTCACCGCATCATTCCGGGGCCTTGCACATGCGACGACCTACCGGGTCGCGGTCGTGGCCGTGACGAAGCACGGGGTGAGCGACGAGGGTGTGGCGACCGTGCCCGTGGCCTGAGCTCGTCGCGACAGGAAGTTATGAACCCGCAGCACCGCGTATCCGTGGGTCGGCGGAGTCGATGGGTCAGGTGCGGATCGTGAGCATTGCACCCCCTGGATCGGTGGCAGCATCGCGGCGACTATGAAGGTGTGCCCGAGACTTCCGCCGTGCGCCTCGAGCGGCTCACGAAGAGATTCGGTCCGGTACGAGCTGTCGATGCGTTGTCCATTGCGATTCCGCGCGGAGAGGTGTACGCACTCCTCGGCCCGAATGGGTCCGGCAAGTCGACCACGCTGCGCTGTGTGCTCGGCTATGTACGTCCGACGAGCGGGAGAGTTGCCGTCCTGGGTGCGGACCCCAGTGACCCGCGATGTCGGGTGCGAGTCGGGTACCTGCCCGGTGATCTGCGACTCGATCCTCGGCTCACTGCGGAGCAGATCCTCCGCGATTTCGCGCGTATGCGAACCCGATTGGGGCGTACGAGTGATATTGCCACTACCGCTGAGCGCCTCGGTGTTGATCTGAGTCGTCGATTCGGTGAAATGTCGCGGGGCAATCGGGAGAAGGTCGGTCTGGTGAGCGCATTCATGCACCAACCGGACGTCCTCGTCCTGGACGAGCCCACATCGGGTCTGGACCCGATTGGTCAGGACGCGGTGCTGGACCTCGTCCGCGATGCTCGGGACCGCGGGTGTGCCGTTGTCCTGAGTTCGCATGTCCTGAGCGAGGTGGAATTGGTGGCGGATCGCGTCGGCATGCTCCGCCGAGGCCAACTGGTGGTCGAGGACAGCCTGGCCAACCTCCTGACCCATCGCAGCCAGCAGTTGGAGTTCCACTTGGCACATGAACCGCCACTGGAGGTCCTCACAGGCGCACAGGACCTTGTCACTGCGAATGTTGAGGGCGGCGAGGTGCGGGTAGAGGTGCGTGGTTCGGCGGCTGATGTCTGCGCGCGCTTGGCTCCTTTCGGGATCGTGACGGTGCGAAGTGGCACCAGAGAGCTGGACCAGGTCTTCCACCACTACTTCACAGACGATGCTCCGACATCTGCTGGTGGGGGTCGGCGGTGAACGGGCCCGACATCCTGTGGCAGATGCTGCGAGATCGCTCGCGTTCCCTTCTGGCATGGACGCTAGGCGCAATGGCGACGGTGATCCTGCTGATTGCCGTGTACCCCTCGGTCCGTGACACGTCGGCGGAGCTCGATCGCTACGTCGAATCGTTGCCCCCTGCCTTCCGGGAGGCCTTCGGGCTCGCGGCTGGCAGCATCGCGAGCCCGGCGGGGTATCTCGTGAGCCAGTTGTACTCCAACATCTACCCGATCCTTATCCTCATCATGGGGATCGCGGCAGCCGCATGGACCATTGCGGGTGCAGAGTCAGAGGGCACACTGGAGATGACACTGGCCAATCCGGTCCGGCGACGGACCGTTGCGGGGTGGCGATTCCTCGGTGTGGTCGTCCTGGTGGTCGTGGTCACCGCGGTGTCGACCCTCGCACTGGCGGCCACCGCACCCGCGGTCTCCCTGCAGCAGGGGGTCCCGTGGTGGGGGATCTGGTCGGCGGGCCTGACCATGGCGGCCATGATCCTCGTCTTCGTCGCCGTTACGTTTGCGACGGGAGCAGCGAGCGGTCGCAAAGGGCTGGCAATAGCT
>JBILVH010000082.1:0-7202 GCA_044370555.1 Candidatus Nanopelagicales bacterium | reverse complement strand
AGATGACCGTTCCGACCGTGAGCGCTTCGATCCCGCGGATCAGCGGGAACGACGAGATGCGCACCTTGCGGATCTGGTAGCGCACGTAGAGGGCGGCCAGGACCAGCCAGATAGCGATGGTCCCCAAGATCACCCACGTGAGCACACCGGCGATTTCAGCCGTGCTGACTTCAAGAGTCGAGAGTCCGATGATGAGAACGGTGAGCCCGGTGGTGCGCAGGATCGAGAAGAGCGCGGCAAGTTTCCAATCGGACGCACTCGCCGGTGCAGTCGGCGGCAGCGCTGCCTCGCTCATGGTCCGGTCACCTCCGCGGCGGCGAGTTGACCGCAGGCTCCGTCGATCTCACGGCCGCGGGTGTCGCGCACCGTCACCGAGACTCCCGCACTCTCCAACCGGCGGACGAATTCGCGCTCATCGGCCGAGCGCGAGGCGGTCCACTTGGAGCCCGGCGTCGGGTTGAGCGGTATCAGGTTGACGTGCACCAGGTGCCCCGCCAGCATCGAGCCCAGGAGATCCGCGCGCCACGCCTGGTCGTTCACATCCCGGATCAGGGCGTACTCGATGCTCACCCGCCTCCTCGTGCGTGCCGCGTAGAACCAGGCCGCCTCGAGCACCTCGGACACCTTCCAGCGGGTGTTGATCGGTACCAGGGTGTCGCGCAGGTCGTCGTCGGGTGCGTGCAGCGATACGGCGAGTGTGACGGGCAGGGACTCGTCGGCCAACTGGCGGATGCGCGGCACCAGCCCCACAGTCGAGACCGTGATGCCCCGGGCCGACATTCCCAGGCCCTCCGGTGCCGGGGCTACGAGCCTGCGCACCGCACCCACCACGGCCGAGTAGTTCGCGAGCGGCTCCCCCATCCCCATGAACACCACATTGCTGACGCGGCCCTGGCCGCCCGGTACCTCACCGCGTTCGAGGGCGCGGGCACCGGCGAGGACCTGCTCGACGATCTCGGCCGTCGACAGGTTGCGGGTGAGCCCGGCCTGGCCCGTCGCGCAGAACGGGCAGTTCATCCCGCAGCCCGCCTGCGAGGAGACACACATCGTCACCCGGTCGGGGTACCGCATCAGCACGCTCTCCACGAGGCTTCCGTCCGTGAGCCGCCACACGGACTTGCGGGTTGCGCCGTCGTCGCATGCGACGACGCGCACCTCGCGGAGGACCTGCGGCAGCAGCGCACTCGACAGTTGGTCGCGCACCGCGGCCGGAATGTCGGTCCACGTCTCGGGCACATCATTCAGCCGACCGAACCACTGGCGTGACAACTGATCAGCGCGGTATGCGGGCAGCCCGAGGGCCGCGACGACCTCGCGGCGCTGTATGAGGGTGAGGTCACTGAGGTGTTGGGGAGGCTTGCCCCTGCGCGGTGCCTCCAGCACGAGGTCAGCCGTCATGTCGCGGTGCCGAGGAACAGTGCGAAAAGTGCCCAGGCAACGAAGGCATTCGGCACGAGTGAATCCAGGCGGTCCATGACCCCACCGTGTCCGGGGAGGATCGTGCCCATGTCCTTCACCCCGAGGTCGCGCTTGAGGGCCGACTCCGCGAAATCCCCGGCCGTAGCGGTGACAGTCATCACCGCACCCATGATCACGCCCTGCCACCACGGGGCACCGAGCAGCCAGTGGAACAAGGCGGCGCCAACCGCCATCTGAAGGAGCGCGGACCCGGCGAAACCCTCCCAGGACTTCTTCGGGCTCACCTTGGGTGCGATGGGATGCCGCCCGAACATGACGCCCGCCGCGTACCCGCCGATGTCGTTGCAGATCGTCAGAAGGACGTAGACGATCACACGCTCGACCCCGTTGTCAGCGGCGAAGATCATCATGACGAAGCCGGCCATGAACGGCAGATATGCCGCGACGAACACACTCGCCGTCACATCGCGCACGTACCCCTCGGTCCCCAACCGGATTCGCCACATCAGGATGGTCACGACGAGGACTCCGGTGACGACCACGAGACCGGTCAGTCCCCAGACGTAGGCGATGGGTGGGCCTACGACGACGGCCGTGAACAGTGGGACGCGCGTCAGCCGGATCTGTCGCTGCGCGAAGGCGCGACTCAGTTCGTGGACCGCGAGGACGAGGGTCACGACAACGACACCTACGAAGAGCCAACGGAAGGTGAAGAGGCTGACCAGGACGATGACACCGATGAGGACGCCGACCCCGATGGCCACGGGGAGGTTCCGTCCGGCCCGCGACGGTGCGGGTGCCGACTCACTCGGGTCGCGCGGTGTCATGGTGGTGGCCCTAGACCTCTAGGAGTTCGGCTTCCTTGTGGCGCAGGGTCTCATCGATCGTCTCCACGTGCTTATGGGTCACATCGTCAAGGTGCTTCTCCGCCCGTCGGACGTCGTCCTCACCCACGTCGCCGTCCTTCATGAGGCGGTCGAGTTGCTCCTTGGCATGTCGACGGATGTTACGGATCGACACCCGAGCTTCCTCCGCCTTGTGCTTCGCGACCTTGATGTACTCCTTACGACGCTCCTCGGTCAGGGCCGGCAGGACCACGCGGATGACGGTGCCGTCGGTCGTGGGGTTCACACCAAGGTCGCTGTCGCGAATCGCCTTCTCGATGGCGGATGTCGCGCCCTTGTCGTACGGGCTGATGACGATCATGCGCGCCTCGGGGGTCTGGAATGACGCGAGCTGCTGGATCGGCGTCGGTACCCCGTAGTAGTCCGCGACCACCTTGGAGAACATTGCGGGCGTCGCCCGCCCGGTGCGCACCGTGGCGAAGTCGTCACGGGCGACCGCGACGGCCTTGTCCATCTTGTCCTCCGCCTCGAGCAGGATCTCGTCGGTCATCTCGCTCACCAGTCGCTCCTTCGCGTCGTCCGGACGGGCCGTGGATCAGGGGGTGTGCACCAGGGTCCCGATCCTCTCACCTCTCACCGCGCGACCGATGTTGCCATCGATGAGCAAGTTGAAGACGAGGATCGGGAGGTCGTTGTCCTGGCAGAGGCTGATGGAGGTCGCATCGGCGAACTTCAACCCGAGAGTCAGGCAGTCCGCATGGGTGAGCTGGTCGAAGCGACGGGCGGCAGGCACCTGGCGCGGGTCAGCGTCGAACACGCCATCGACCCCCTTGGCCATGAGTACCACCTGCGCTCCGACCTCCAGGGCGCGCTGAGCCGCTGTGGTGTCGGTCGAGAAGTACGGTGCACCGAGTCCGGCTCCGAAGATGACCACGCGACCCTTCTCCAGGTGCCGCATCGCACGCCGCGGGATGTACGGCTCGGCGACCTGCCCCATCGTGATCGCAGTCTGCACGCGTGTGTCGACACCCTGCTTGTCCAGGAAGTCCTGCAGGGCGAGGCAGTTCATGACGGTGCCGAGCATTCCCATGTAGTCAGCCCGCGCGCGATCCATGCCGCGCTCGGACAATTGCGCCCCGCGGAAGTAGTTGCCTCCCCCGATGACGACAGCGACCTCGGTGCCGGAGCGGACGACCTCGGCGATCTGCGCGGCGATCGAGGCGACCACGTCGGGGTCGACGCCGAGGCCTCCGCCGCCGGCGAAAGCCTCGCCGGACAACTTGAGCAGGACCCGAGTCCAACCCCCCTCGGGGGCCGCCTCCCAGGGCGTCACGTTTGCGTCACTCACGTGACCTCCCTTCAATGGGCCGTCAGCCTCAGGCCTGGCCTACGTCGAACCGGGCGAAGGCAGTGACCGTCGTACCCGCCTCGGCAAGCACGGCTGCCACCGTCTTCTTCGAATCCTGCACCGATTCCTGCTCCAGCAAGCAGTTGTCCTTGAAGAATGCGCCCACACGCCCCTCGACGATCTTGGGCAGGGCAGCCTCCGGCTTACCCTCCTCACGTGCCTTGGCCTCAGCGACGCGGCGCTCGGTCTCGACGACATCGGCGGGGACCTCATCGCGGGAGACGTACGACGCCTTGAGGGCCGCGACCTGCATCGCGGCCGCACGAGCGGCCTCCTCGGACCCGGAGTAGGCGACCATCACGCCGACCTGCGGGGGCAGGTCTGAGGCGCGCTTGTGTAGGTAGACGGCGACCGGAGCGGGCAGCACCGCGGTGCGCCCGAGTTCGATCTTCTCCCCGATGACCCCCGCGATCGCAGCGATGGCATCGCCGACCGTAGAACCGGAAGGCAGCGCGAGGCCGAGGACTGCGTCGCGGTCGCCGTTCTGCGCCGTGGCGACCGCGGTGACGATCTGGTCGGCCAGCGCCTGGAAGTCGGCGTTCTTGGCGACGAAGTCGGTCTCGCAGAGGACCTCGATCAGCGCGTTGTCACGTGCCGCGACCAATCCGTTGGAGGCCTCGCGCTCCGCACCGCGCTTGGCCGCTTTGGCGGCACCCGAGATACGCAGCAACTCGACGGCCTTGTCGTGGTCGCCGCCCGCATCCTGCAGCGCCTTCTTGCACTCCATCATCCCCGCGCCCGTGGCGTCGCGGAGCTTCTTGACATCGCTCGCTGAGATCTGTGACATGACGTGCCCTCCTGGCGCGGCTGCGCCGTGGTGCCTTCACCCATTCAGGGCGGACCGGGGTGCCGGTCCGCCACCGTGGGGCGCGCCCGCGGAGGCGCACACCACGGTTACTTCACGACTGCTCGGACCCGACCGCCGGCTCGACGACCTCTACGGGCGCGGCGACCGCAGGCGCCGCGGCCGCATCAGCAGAACCCGCGAGCAACTCCTGCTCCCACTCGGCCAGCGGCTCAACCTCGGGGCTGCCGTCGCCGAGCGCGCGACTCGCGCGCGCCATGAGGCCGTCTGCGACGGCATCGGCGATGACCCGAGTCAGCAGCGCCACGGACCGGATCGCATCGTCGTTGCCGGGGATCGGGAAGTCGACCTCGTCCGGATCGCAGTTGGTGTCGAGGATCGCGATGACCGGGATACCGAGCTTGCGCGCCTCGCCGACGGCGATGTGCTCCTTCTTCGTGTCGACGACCCAGACCGCACTGGGCGTCTTCGCCATGTCGCGGATGCCACCGAGAGTGCGCTCCAACTTGTCCTTCTCCCGCTCTAGGACAAGGAGCTCCTTCTTGGTCATGCCCGAGCCGGGCACATCGCTGAAGTCGATCATCTCGAGTTCCTTCAGCCTCTGCAGCCGCTTGTGCACGGTGTTGAAGTTGGTCAGCATGCCGCCAAGCCACCGGTGGTTGACGTACGGCATGCCAACGCGCGCGGCCTGCTGGGCGACCGGCTCCTGCGCCTGCTTCTTGGTGCCGATGAACATGACGGAGCCACCGCGGGCGACGGTCTCCTTCACGAACTCGTACGCGCGGTCGATGTACGACAGCGACTGCTGCAGATCGATGATGTAGATGCCGTTGCGCTCCGTGATGATGTAGCGCTTCATCTTGGGGTTCCAGCGACGGGTCTGATGCCCGAAGTGCACGCCGCTCTCAAGCAGCTGCTTCATGGTCACGACGGCCACGGTCGTGCTCCTTCCGCGCCCCCGGGGACGCATTCGGTTCGTCGAGCGATACCCGGTGGCACCGCTCCCTGGGGACCGCCCCGCGCACCACCCACCCGAATCGGAGGGCACCTTGGTACGCCGTTCGCGCCACCATCAGTCGCAGTGGCCACGATCCCGCGAGATCACCGGCCGGAGCCGGTGGTCCTCGATACCGACTGAGGACTGCGTAAGCATACGGGGTCCCGGAGGAGCGGCCATCCACAGGCCGGGCGGAGGGTCCGGTGGCCTGCACAGGCCAGTGCTCCACGCTCCGCCCGAGGGGCACGCTCCCCGAAGGTGCTGGCATGGCCCGACCATCGTCACGTCCAGGCTGCTGTCTCCCGCGACACACCCCGCGGTCGGTGCGGCCCGCCGTGGCCGCCGCCGTCGCGGCCTGCGTGGCCCTCACCCTCCCCATGACCCCTGGCACACCTACCGCCGCGGCGGCCGCGGAGGTATCAACCCCGGTCCGCCACGCCCTCCCTGTCCGCGACTCGGCGTGGTGGCCGCCGGTGGCCCCGTTCGAGGTGCTGCGGCGGTATGAACGTCCGGCGACGACCTGGGCCGCCGGTCACCGAGGTGTAGATGTGGACGCGCGGCCCGGCTGGCAGGTGCGGGCTCCCGCGCCGGGCATCGTCGCCTTCGCCGGGCTGGTCGCCGGCAAGCCGACGGTCGCCGTGGCGCACTCGGCCGAACTGCGCACGACGTACGAACCGGTCACCGCGGCCGTTTCAGTCGGACAACAGATCGCGCGCGGGCAGCTACTCGGACGTGTCGCCGAAGACCCCGGACGCACAAGTCACTGCACCGGCCGCTGTCTGCACTGGGGTGCTAGGTGGCGCGGTGAGTACATCGATCCACTGCGGCTGCTTCGCCGCATCATCCTCAAACCGACCGGTTCAACTCGCTTCGTCCAGCATCCACGGCCGCAACCGGCGTACCGCCGAGGCGTGCAACTGAGCCGCCCGACTCTCGCTCACGTCAAGCACCTCGGCGACCTGCGCCAGCGTGAACGACTCCCAGTAGTACAGCGCCACGACGATGCGCTCCCGAACCGGCAGACGGTGCACGGCGGCGATGACATCGTCGCGCAGCGCCCACTCCTCGACCTCCTCCAGCGGATCCGGCGCACTGGTATCGCGCACTTCGTCACGCCCGGTCAACTCAATGACATCCGCGAACGCGATCTGGCTCAGACTGTCGTGCAGATCGGTTGACGTGGTGCCGAGCCGCTCGGCGATCTCGATGTCCGTGGGCACCCTCCCCCGGGCGACACTGAGCTCGCTCATCGCGCTGTCGATCTCGCGTGCCCGGCGCCGTAGCGAACGCGGCACCCAGTCGAGGGCACGCAACTCGTCGAGCATCGCACCTCGGATACGAGGTACCGCGTACGACTCGAAACCGGTCCCACGGGCCCGGTCGAACGATTCGATCGCGCTGAGGAGTCCGACGTAACCCGCCGAGACCAGGTCGGCTACGTCGACGTGTGCGGGCAACCCGGTTCGCACCCGTGCCGCGACGTAGCGAACGAGTGGTGCGTAGTGGGCGACGAGTCGCTCGCGGGCGTCACCGGTGACGGCACCCGATACGCCCCGGGTATCGGAGTCGGTGCGCACACCGCCCTGCAGGGCCTCCCAGAGATCGTCCGCACCGCGCGCGGTGGGCCCGGCGGAGCGGCCCCGGTGGCCATCGCGCTCAGGCACGTGGATGCGCCTGATCGAAGGCGGTACGCAGCCGCTCGATGGACACATGCGTGTAGATCTGGGT
>JBILVH010000081.1:0-7222 GCA_044370555.1 Candidatus Nanopelagicales bacterium | reverse complement strand
CCGGATCCGCGGCAAGGCCGAAGCGGGTGAGCTCACCCCGCACCTGCTCGCGCTCGCGCGACCAGTGGATGCGGCGCAGACCCTTGGCCTCCCAGTTGTTGAGGCGGATGTTCTCGAGCACGCTGTACGCCGGCACGAGACCGAGATCCTGATGTACGAACACCAGGCCGCGCGAGGCCGCTTCCCTCCCCGAGATAGGGAGGTGGACCGGTTGCTCGTCGATCTCGAGCGAAGCCCCGGGGTCGGGGACGTGGTAACCGCTGAGGACCTTGATCAGGGTGGACTTGCCCGAGCCATTGCGGCCGACAAGTCCGTGGATCTCACCTGGTCGGACGTCGAAGTCGACGTCGATGAGAGCCCGGGTTGCCCCGAAGGTCTTCGACAGCCCGCGTAGACGCAGGGCTACCTCGGTCACCACGCCCCCTTCCCTGGGGTTGTTGTGGAACTGGGTTGGGGACCCTCGCCCTTAGGCGGGGGCGCCCCAGAAGCCCTCGAACTCCGCGAGGAAGTCGATGCCGTACCAGTTCACGGAGTTCTCGACGCTCGGGTCGATCTCACCGATGTTGGCCTCGTCGAACACGCGGCAGGTGATGCCGTAGTTGTCGATGAGGGGGGCACCGGCGAAGATGCGAATGGACGCATCGACCACGGCGTAGGAGAACCAGTCGTTCGGGCAGCCGACGTCCATCTTGACCGACGTCGTACCGAGGCCCTGCATCACGACCGGGGTGGCGTTGAACGACGCCTGCGTCGCATCGCTGCCCGCGTCGGAGATACCGGGGTCGGTGCCCGCGATCGTCATGCCGTCGTAGATCGGCAGAACGAACTTCAGGTTCGGGTTCGCGGTGAGCTTGTTCTTGGTCTCGCTCGCCAGCGTTCCGTCCTGCCACGTCGACAGCTGTGCATCGGCGTACTCGACGACGCAATCGGGGCACAGCTCGGCGATCTCGGCCTTGATGGTGTCGGCCATGACCGGGCTGGACGCCTGGCCCTCAGAGGCCCACACGAGCGCCTCACCGTTGGCACCACCGTTGGACTTCACGATGTACCAGTCCGCCATCAGCTTCGCCGGGATCGTGTAGTCGAACGAGACGTCGGTGATGATGCCCTCGGCCGGTGCAACACCCGGCTTCGCGGTCTGGTTGGTCGTCATCACGGGGATGTCACCGACCTCGGCCACCGGAACGAGCACACCGGGGATGGCGTTGGTGACGATGAGGTCGACGCCCTCGGAGACCGCCTGCTGGAACAGCTTCGGGATCGCCTCGATGTTGAAGTCGGCCGACGAGCGGGTCACGCCCACGCCGTACTTCTCGAAGCCAGCCTGGATGGTGTCACCCCACTGCGCGAGGATCGGGATGCGGTCATCGACGGAGATGATCGCGACCTTCTTGCCCTTCGCGGCCGGACCCGCAGCGAAAGCCTCGCCGGGGTAGGAGAACGTGATGGGAGCCAGCGCTGCGTCGTAGCGCTTCTTCGCCTCCTCGACCCCACTCGGCGCAGCCGAGGTGGTGGGCGCAGCCGACGTGGTCGGGGCTGCAGTGGTCGGTGAGGACGTGGCGGAGCTCGTGGAGCTACCACCACCACCGCCGCAAGCGGCGATCAATACGGCCGCTCCGAGTGCCGCGACTGGCACGAGGGCGCCCTTGAGGGTGCGGTGAATCACTACGGTTTCCTTTCCTATGTGGACGATCTCACCGAAAGGCGAGACCTCAGTCGGGCTGCCAACGTGGCGACGAGAACGCCGATCACAAGGGCAGCGCCGTAGAACACATCAGAGACCCAGGCCTGGAAGCCGAGAAGCTGCAGGCCGGTGATGCCGGTCTCGATGAAGTAGACAGCCACCACCGTGCCCCAGGCGTTGAAGCGGCCGGGGACGATCGCGGTGGAGCCGAGGAAAGCGGCTGCGAAGGCCGGGAGGACCAGCAGGGTACCGACGCGCGCTTGCACGCCGCCGGTGTTGCCGAGCAGCAGCGCCCCCGCGGCGGCACCGAGTGTGGAGCTCATCATCAGGGCGAAGTAGCGGTACGTGTTCACCCGGATGCCCGCAAGCCGGGCCACCTCGCGGTTCTGGCCGACGAAGTAGAGGTGACGGCCGACCGGGGTGTGCTGGAGGACGTACCAGATGACTATCGCCGCGATGATCACGATCCAAAAAGACGTGTAGAAGCCGAAGGTGCGATGCGTGATCACCTCGGTCCAGAAGTCACCCTTGATCGACAGCGTGCTATTGCCAACGAGACCGACGACGAGTCCGGTCAAGGCGGTGCCGGTGCCCAGAGTCACGATCAACGACGCGATGTTGTAGCGGACGGTGAGCAAGCCGTTGAGCAGGCCGAATAGCGCCGCGATGACCAGCGCGAGCGCGATGCCGACCAGCACCGGCACGCCGTGGGCCGAGGCCAGCCAGGCGGGAAGTGCGGCGCCCAGTGACAGGGCCGCGCCGATGGACAGATCGAACTCACCGGCCGACAGGGCGAAGATCAGGCCGAGGGTGAGCAGTACGGTCGCCGTCTTCGAATTCGCGATCGACGTGAGGTTTTGGAGCGAGAAGAAGGTGTCGCCCAGGAGAGCCGAGAAGATGAGGATGAGCACGATCCACGCGACCACGATCGCGTAGGCCTGCATATTGCGGCTCAGCGCGCCGGGGCGGCGCGCTGAGCTCGGTGACTCAACCGTTGTGGCGGACACAACACCTCCTGGCCTCTCCCGGAGTTGTATACAAGACGTCGGCGCAGCGCGCATCCGACGTAACCGTGTTGTGTCATTCCTTCACAAACACGACACGTCCGAGGGCGTGTCCCCGAGAACTGTGTACGATCCGAATTCCTGATCGGAGGGAAGTCTTCTATGCGCGTGGCGGTTGTGCAATCCGGGGGCTGCGGGCCGGACGTCCCCGCCAATGTCTCCGCTCTGGGGGACCTCGTCCGCCGGGCGGCCGAGAGCAGGCCCCGGATGATCCTGCTCCCCGAACTCGCGACCACCCCCTACTTCGCGTCCGGACCCTTCGACCCGGACGCCGCCAGCTGGGCTGAGCCGGTAGGAGGGCCCACCACCCAGGCCTTCGCCGCGCTGGCCCGCGAGGTGGGCTCCGCGATCGCCTTCGGCATGGTCGAGAAGGCCGTCGACGGCACCGTGCACAACTCCCTCGTCGTCCTCGACCGCACCGGCGGCCTCGTGGAAGGGGTCGGTCCCGATGGCACCCGCTACCCGGCGTTCCGCAAGCTGACCGCCCCGCGCGTCTTCGCCGGCACCTTGACCGTGGATGAAGCGTCGTACTGCACGCCCGGGCCGTGCCCGATGACCTTCGAGGTCGACGGGGTCCGCTTCGGTGCGCTCATCTGCTACGACCGCGCGTTCTCCGAGGTGTGGCTGGCTAACCGGCACCTCGGGGCGGACGTGGTGCTTGCCGCGGTGTCGTCGTTCGGGTGGCGCGAGGAGCTCTTCGTTACCGACCTGCGGATCCGGGCTATGGAGGTAGGGGTATTCGTCCTCGCCGCGAACCGTGCTGCGCTCGAGACGCACAAGGGCACGACCACCGACTACTTCGGCCGCTCCTGCATCATCGCGCCCAGCGGTGAAGTACTAGCCGAGGCACCCGGTCACGTGCAGCCGGTCATCTTGCACGCGGACCTTGATCTCGATTCCGCTGCCAGGGCTCGCGAGTTGTGGCCGGTGTGGACCGACCGGCGCCCGGAGCTCTACCGCTTCATGTACGACGGCTAGATGATCCCGCGGGCCCGGTAGTCTCCCATACGCTCATCGTCGAACCCGAGGAGCGAGCGGTAGACGTCGTCGTTGTGGGCGCCGTGATCGGCCCCGGCCCACTTGATCGTTCCCGGGGTCTCGGAGAACTTCGGGAAGATGTTCTGCATCGGGAACTGCCCGAACTCCTCGTGGGGGACGTTGACGATCGCCTCGCGGGCAATGAACTGTGGGTCATTGAGCATGTCCTTGGCGGTGTAGACACGTCCGCACGGCACCGCGTTGTCGATCAGGTGGTCGAGCAAGTCATCAGCCGTCATGGTGGCGGACCACTCCGCGATCAAGCGATCGAGCTCTTCCATATTCGCCCCTCGCGCGTTGTGGCTGGAGAACTTCGGGTCTTCCGCGAGGTCGGGCCGGCCCATGGCCGCCGCGAGTCGTACGAACACCGTGTCCATGTTCGCCGCGATGAGGACCGAATCACCGCCCTTGGCGGGGTAGACGTTGCTAGGGGCGACGTTCGGCAGGGTCGAACCGGTGCGCTCGCGCTGGTAGCCACCGAGCACCCACTCGGGCACGAGCGACTCCATGTAGGCGAAGACCGATTCGTAGATCGAGGAGTCCACGACCTGGCCGCGCCCGGTGCGGTCCCGATAGTGCAACGCGGCGAGGGCGCCGAGCGTCGCGAAGGTAGCCGCGAGCGAGTCACCGAGTGAGATCCCGCAGCGCGACGGCGGTCGGTCGGGGTCACCAACGACGTACCGAAGGCCGCCCATAGCCTCACCGACTGAGGCGTAGCCCGGGCGTGGTGCATAGGGTCCGGTCTGCCCGTACCCGCTCACCCGCACCAGGATCAGACCGGGGTTGATCGCGCTCAGGTCGTCGTAGCCGAGCCCCCACTTCTCCAGGGTCCCGGGCCGGAAGTTCTCGAGCAGGATGTCGGCCTGCGCGACGAGGTCGCGAACGATCTGCTGACCCTCGGGGCTGCGGAGGTCCGCGGTGATCGCCTTCTTGTTGCGCGACACTATGGGCCACCAGAGCGACTGACCGTTTGCCTTCTCGCGGCCCCACTGACGCATCGGGTCACCCGACTTGGGGTCCTCGATCTTGATGACCTCCGCACCGTAGTCGCCGAGCAGCTGACCGCAATAGGGTCCGGCGAGCAACTGACCGAGTTCAATGACGCGGACTCCGGCGAGTGCGCCTTCGGCGATGGGAAGTGCGGGGGCAGTCATCGAGACCTCCGGATGGCAGGGACTGTATACAACCTTACGGGCAATTCAGGCTGGCGCACTCGGAGGCAGCCTCACCCTGAGTGGACGTGTATACGATCCTGCCCGACAATGTGGCCATGGAAAAGGTGACCATCGTCGAGGTGTGCCCGCGGGACGGGCTGCAGAACGAGAAGATCCCGCTGCACCCCGACCAGCGCATTGACCTCATCCATCAGCTAGCCGCTGCAGGCGCGCGGCGCATCGAGGCGGTCAGCTTCGTCAACCCCAAGTTGGTGCCGCAGATGGCGGGCGCTGAGGAGGTCATGGCCGGGCTCGACCGCGGACGGGGAGTGGCGTATTCCGGGCTTGTCCTCAACCGCAAGGGGGCTGAGCGCGCCCTTGCGGCCGGGGTCGACGAGATCAACGTCGTCGTGCCGTCGACCGAGGCGATGTCCCGCGCGAATCAGAACGTCGGAGTCGCCGAGATGACGGCCGCCGCGCTCGACATCGCCGAGCAATGCCGCTCGGCCGGGGTGCCGGTGACCATCAGCCTCGCAGTCGCCTTCGGCTGCCCCTTCGAGGGTGCGGTCACGGTCGACCGGGTGGCTGCGCTGATGGCGCAGGTCGCCCCCGCTGCCGACGAGCTCGCACTCGCCGACACGATCGGGGTCGGGGTGCCCGGGCAGGTGCGCGCACTGGTGGCGGCGGCTGGTCGCGAGGCGCCTGGCGTGCCGCTCCGCTTCCATTTCCACAACACCCGCAACACCGGGTACGCGAACGCCGAGGCCGCGATGCGTGAGGGTGTCGTGATTCTCGACGCCAGCGTAGGCGGGTTCGGCGGCTGCCCATTCTCCCCCGGCGCCTCCGGCAATATCGGCACCGAGGATCTCGACTACCTTGCGACTGCCTCGGGGTTCGATACGGGCTTGGATCGCCCGACCCTTGTCGCCACGACAGAATGGCTCTCCGAACTGCTGGAGCGGCAGGCGCCAGCAATGCTTGGGCGTGCCGCGATGTACCCGCCCGCACTCGCCTCCTAGGAGCGTCATGAAGATCGCAGTGCTCTACTACAGCGCAACCGGCAACATCGCCCGGATGGCAGCGGCGATCGCCGAGGGGGCGCAGTCCGAGGGAGCGCAGACGCGTGTGCGCCGGGTCCGCGAGACGGCGCCGCCCGAGGCGATCGCGACCAACCCCCGGTGGGCGGAGTACGTCGAGCAGACCAAGGACGAGCCCGTCGCGACGCTCGACGACCTCGAGTGGGCGGACGGCCTCGCCATCGGCTCTCCCACGCGCTTCGGCGGGCCCGCCAGCCAGATGAAGGCGTTCCTAGACACCACCGGCGGGCTGTGGTTCCAGAACAAACTCGTCGACGTGGTGTGCACGGCCTTCACGTCTGCCTCGACAGAGCACGGTGGCCTCGAGTCCACGATCCTCGCGATCAACAACCACTTCTACCACTGGGGTTCGATCGTGCTTCCGCTCGGCTACGGCGATACGCATGTCGCGAAGGTCTCCGGCAACCCCTACGGAGCCTCGTTCGTCTCGCGGAAGGGCGCGGCACCGGACGATGTCGCCCTCGAGGCCGCCCGGCTCCAGGGGGCACGGCTGGCCAGGGTCACCCGCTGGGTCGTCGCGGGGAGGACCGCATGACCTACGCCCGGATCCTGGCGATCGGCGGGAGCACCCGGCCGGATTCCTCCAGTGAGCGCGCGGTGCGCGCTGTTGGCCGCGCGGCCGAAGCCGCGGGGGCCGAGGTGACCTACCTGGTGGGTCGCGATCTGCTCTTCCCGATCTATGACACCGAGACCGCTGAGCGCACCCCCGAGGCCCAGCGGTTCATCGAATCGGTGCGGCGGGCCGATGGCATGATCATTGCGAGCCCGGCGTACCACGGTGGCATCAGCGGGATGATCAAGAATGCCCTCGACTACATCGAGGACCTCAACCGCGATCCGCGCGTCTACCTCGACGGCATGGCGGTCGGGTGCGTAGCAGTGGCATACGGGTGGCAGGCCACCGTGACGACCCTGACCCAGATCCGCCAGGTCGTGCACGCGCTGCGCGGCTGGCCCACCCCGCTCGGCGCCTCGGTCAACGCGGCGCATACGAAGTTCGACAGCGCGGGAAACACTGAGGACGAGTCAGCAGCAACGACCCTCGAACTCGTCGGCCGTCAGGTCGCCGAATTCGCCCATATGCGGCACGTCTTCAACGCCAGCCGCTAGCCATCCCAGGAGGACCCGTGGCCCGCCTTTCGACTTCGGCGTACGAGGAGCTGCGCGCCCAGATCCTCACGGGCC
>JBILVH010000090.1:0-6679 GCA_044370555.1 Candidatus Nanopelagicales bacterium | reverse complement strand
CCTCCGCGCAGCCGTCGTCACGTCGAGTGCGCGCGGTGCGGAGCCGGTCGAAGTGCGCATGGACCCCGACCTCTGAGTGCGCGCGTAGACTGCGCGTCATGGCCGTGCGACCCATCCGACTCTTCGGTGACCCGGTGCTGCGCACGCCCGCCGCACCCGTCGAGGAGTTCGACAAGGAACTCCAGTCGCTCGTGCGCGATCTCGTCGACACCATGCAGGACGCCCCGGGGTGCGGGCTGGCGGCCCCGCAGATCGGTGTGGGTCTGCGCGTCTTCACCTGGTGGGTCGACGACGAGGTCGGCCACCTGGTCAACCCGGTCCTCGACCTGTCCGACGAGACTCAGGACGGTGACGAGGGGTGTCTGTCGATCCCCGAGCTCGCCTTCGACACGCGTCGCTCCCTCTCCGTCGTCGCGCGCGGTATGTCGATGTACGGCGAGCCGGTCGAAGTGCGCGGCTCGGAGCTGCTGGCGAGGGCTCTTCAGCACGAGACCGACCACCTCGACGGGATCCTCTTCGTCGACCGCCTCGATCCGGCACTGCGCAAGGAGGCGATGCGCGCCATCCGCGAGGCCGAGTGGTTCGCGGAGGAGTCGCCCACCGTCCGGCTCAGTCCCCACGCGCAGTCCGCGAACTGGCTCTAGTGCGCCTGCTCCTCGCCGGCACCCCCGAGGTCGCGGTCGTGTCGTTGCGCGCCCTGCTCGCATCTAGGCATGACGTCATCGGAGTCCTGACCCGTCCCGATGCAGCGGCCGGTCGCGGCCGCGCGGTGCGCGCGAGTGCGGTCGCCGACATCGCGCGCGAACACGGGCTGCCGGTCCTGACCCCGGGCCATCCCGCAGAGGCGATGGACGACATCGTCCGGCTGGCCCCCGACTGCTGCCCGGTCATCGCGTACGGCGGGCTCATCCCGCCCGCAGTGCTCGCAACCGCACCGCGCGGGTGGATCAACCTGCACTTCTCGATCCTGCCCGCCTGGCGGGGTGCGGCCCCGGTCCAGCACGCCATCCGGCACGGCGATGACATCACCGGCGCCACGACGTTCCTCCTCGACGAAGGGATGGACACCGGGCCGACTCTCGGTGTCGTCACCGAATCGATCCGCCCCGATGACACCGCCGGTGCCCTGCTCGCGCGCCTCGCCGAGTCCGGCGCGGATCTTCTCGTGCGCACGCTCGACGCCTGGGAGGACGGTGCGCTCGTCCCCGTGCCGCAGTCCGTCGATGGCGTGAGCTACGCACCGAAGTGGTCCGTCGAGATCGCCCGGATCGCGTGGACCGAGCCCTCCCACGGGGTCGATCGCGGCATCCGCGCGAGCACTCCGGGTCCGGGTGCGTGGACGACCTGGCGCGGTGATCGCATCCGCATCGGTCCGGTGCGCGTCCTGCCCGGGGCGGAGGCGCTCGCCCCCGGTGCGATTCGCGATGCGCGTTCCGAGGTCCATGTCGGCACGGCCACCGATCCGGTCGTGCTGAGTACGGTCACCCCCGCGGGCAAGCGCGATATGGCGGCGACCGATTGGCTTCGCGGTGTGCGACTGCGCGCCGGTGAGGCGTTCGCGTGATCGATCCTGCGCGGCGCGCGGCCTACGACCTGCTCCACGAGGTGGCCGTCTCCGATGCCTACGCCAACCTGGTCTGGCCCGGCCTGCTGGCGGGGGTGCCGGTGCGCGATCGCGGCTTCGCCACCGAGTTGGCGTACGGCACGCTGCGGATGCGCGGCTTGCACACCGCCGTCCTCGCCGCGGTGATCGACCGTCCCTTAGACCGGGTCGACGCACGGTTGCTCGACGTCTGTCGGCTCGGTGCGCACCAGATCCTGCTCATGCGCACCCCGCCGCATGCGGCGCTCGCGCAGACCGTGGATCTCGCGCGCGATGTCTGCGGCGGCTCGGCCGCGGGGTTCGCCAACGCGGTGCTTCGCCGGATCACGACCGCGGACGCCGCGGGTTGGGTCGACCGCCTGACGGCGGGCATGGCCGATGTCGACCGGTGGTCGATCGAGCACTCGCACCCGGCCTGGATCATCCGGGCCTTCCAACAGGCTCTCGCGGTGGACGATGCGGTCGGGCGACTCGAGGCGGTTCTCGTCGCTGACAACACCCCGGCCCGGCCCACGTTGGTCGCGCGGTCGATGGATCCCGCTGAGCTGCGCGCCCTCCCCGGCGTCGAGCCGGGTCGGTGGTCGCCCTACGCGGCCCATCTGCGCGGCGGTGCACCGCACGATCTCCCGCAGGTCGCGTCGGGGGCGGTCGGCGTACAGGACGAGGGCAGCCAGTTGGTCGCGCTGGCGCTCGCGGACGCGCCGCTGGACGGTCCGGACGAGTCATGGCTCGACCTGGCCGCCGGCCCCGGCGGCAAGGCGGCGCTCCTCGCCCACCGGGCGGCGGCCCGCGGCGCTGCACTCGTCGCGGTCGAGCAGCACGCACACCGTGCCGACCTCGTACGCACCGCGGTCCGGGGCACTCCCACGCACGTCATCACCGCCGATGCCACCGCACGACCGTGGGGCACCCGGCAGTTCGACAGGGTGCTCGTCGACGCCCCCTGTACGGGGCTCGGTGCCCTCCGACGACGGCCGGAGGCGCGGTGGCGGCGGCAACCCTCCGACCTCGCGGCGCTGCGGCCGCTCCAGGCCGCCCTGCTCACCGCGGCACTCGAGGCGACCCGGCCGGGGGGCTTGGTGATGTATTCGACCTGTTCGCCGCATGTCGCCGAGACCGACCTGATCGTCGCGGACGTCGTGTCCCGGGTGGCTGCCGACATGGTCGACGTCCGCCCGCAGCTGCCCCCCGACGTCGGCCCCGGCCCGGCCGCCCGACTATGGCCGGATCTGCACGGAACCGACGGGATGTACCTCGCGCTGCTGCGCAAGCGATGAGTCCCGCGCGGCGGAGTACCCTTCGACAGATGCGGCCGCTGATCTGCCCGAGCCTGCTGTCGTGCGACTTCGCCCGGCTGGCGGACGAGGCCGCGCGCGTGCCCTCAGCGGACTTCCTGCACGTCGACGTGATGGACAATCATTTCGTCCCGAATCTCACGCTCGGGCTGCCGATCGTCGAAGCGCTCCTGCGGGCCACGGACACCCCGCTCGACTGCCACCTCATGATCGAGGAGCCGGACCGGTGGGCGCCGCAGTACGCCGAGGCCGGTGCGCACAGTGTGACCTTCCACGTGGAGGCTGCGGCAGCGCCGGTGCGACTGGCCCGCGAACTGCGGCGGCTCGGAGCCCGCGCTGGCCTCGCCGTGCGACCGGCGACGGACGTGACGGGCTACGTCGACCTGCTCCCCGAGATCGACATGCTGTTGGTCATGACGGTCGAGCCCGGTTTCGGCGGGCAGTCCTTCCTCGACGCCATGCTGCCGAAGATCGCCCGGGCCCGTGCGGCCATCGACCGGTACGGCGGCGAGGTGTGGTTGCAGGTCGACGGTGGTGTTTCGACGAGCACCATCGAGCGATGTGCCGAGGCAGGCGCCGACGTCTTCGTGGCGGGGTCGGCCGTGTTCGGTGCGGACGACCCCGGTGCGGCGGTCGAGGCGCTGCGCGCCCTCGCCGAACGGAGCTGAGGTGGCCTCGGCGCCCGAGACCGACGCGATGGCCAGGGCTGTCGCCGCAGCGTCGGTCACTTCTGCCCGCGGCCCGAACCCGCGGGTCGCGTGTGTCCTGCTGGACGGGGCGGGGCAGGTGATCGCGACCGGGATCCACCGCGGGGCCGGGACACCGCACGCCGAGGTCGACGCCCTGGCCGGGGCCGGGACCGCGGCACGGGGGGCTACCGCGGTCGTGACCCTCGAACCGTGCAGCCACTCGGGTCGCACCGGCCCGTGCACCGAGGCCCTGATCGCGGCGGGGGTCCGGCGCGTGGTGTTCGGACAGGTCGACCCCAACCCGGCGGCCGCCGGCGGTGCTCGCGCGTTGGCCGCGGCGGGTGTCGACGTGGAGGGGGGCATCCTGGAGCGGGAGTGCGCCGACCTCAACCGGCGCTGGTCGGCCGCGGTCGCCCGGAGCCGCCCCTGGGTGATCTGGAAGGTCGCGAGCACCCTCGACGGCCGGATCGCGGCAGCCGACGGATCGTCCCGCTGGATCACCTCCGACGAGGCCCGGGCCGACGTCCACGCCCTGCGGTCCGAGGTCGATGCGATCGTCGTCGGCACCGGGACCGCGCTCATCGACGCCCCCTCCCTCACCGCGCGTACCCCCGACGGGAGTTCATCGCCGCAGCAGCCCCTGCGAGTCGTCGTTGGCGAACGCCCCCTGCCCGCGGGGCACCCGCTCACCGCACCGGACGTACTCCACCTGCGTACCCACTCACCCGAGCGCGTGCTGGCCGACCTGCAGCGCCGCGATGTGCGCACCGTCCTCCTCGAGGGCGGCCCGACCTTGGCCGCGGGCTTCCTCGCGGCCGGTGTGATCGATGAGGTGTGGTGGTACGTCGCACCGGCACTCCTCGGGGCGGGGGCGGGTGCTGTCGCCGACCTCGGGATCACGGCGATCACCGGGGCGAGGCGGCTGCGGATCCTCGAGTTGGCCCGGGTCGGCGCTGATGTCAAGATCGTGGCCCTGCTCGACCCGGCCCCGGGCCCGAGTACCCGTGGTGAGGAGGGCCGCTGATGTTCACCGGGATCGTCGAGGAGCTCGGCACCATCACCTCGGTGCACTGGCACAGTGACGATGCCGCCATCGTGCGGGTCCGTGGCGATGTGGTGACGGCCGATGCGCACCCCGGTGACTCCATCGCGGTCAACGGCGTCTGTCTGACGGTCGTCGATGTCTCCTCCGGTGAGTTCACCGCTGACGTGATGCGCGAGACGCTCGTACGCACCTCGCTGCGCTCGGCCGCCCCCGGCGTCGCGGTCAACCTCGAGCGGGCGGTCACCCCCAGCACACGGCTCGGCGGGCACATCGTGCAGGGGCATGTCGACGGTGTGGGCGAGGTCATCTCGCGCGAGCCCACCGAGCACTGGGAACTCGTGCGGATCAGCGTGCCGCCCGCATTGCGACGGTACATCGTCGAGAAGGGGTCGATCACCGTCGACGGGGTGTCACTCACGGTCGCCACGCTCGACGATACGTCGTTCACGGTCTCCTTGATCCCGACCACTCTCTCGGTCACCACGCTCGGCCACCGGGTGCCGGGCGATATCGTCAACCTCGAGGTGGACGTGCTGGCGAAGTATGTCGAGAGCCTGATCAACGGACGGAGCGACGCATGACGCTGGTGCCGCCCGCCGGGACCGACGAGACCCGGCTCGACACGATCGAGGCCGCGGTTGCCGCGATCAAGGCGGGTCGGCCGATCGTCGTCGTGGACGACTACGACCGTGAGAACGAAGGTGACCTCATCTTCGCCGCGCAGATGGCGACGACCGAACTCACGGCTTTCATGGTCCGACACACGTCCGGGTACATCTGCATCGGCATGACGGGGGAGACCCTCGACCGACTCCATCTGCCGCCCATGACGGCCGTCAACGAGGACCGCAAAGGCACCGCGTACGCAGTGTCGGTGGATGCGCGCGACGTCGAGTCGACCGGTATCTCGGCCGCCGACCGGGCCCTCACCCTCCGGGTGCTCGCCGATCCCGCGACGCGGCCGGGGGATCTCACCCGTCCGGGACACGTCATGCCACTGCGCGCGGTCGAGGGCGGGGTGCTGCGCCGGCCCGGACACACCGAGGCCGCAGTCGACCTGGCCACGATGGCGGGCCTCGAGCCCGCGGGTGCGCTGTGCGAACTGGTGAACGACGACGGGACCATGATGCGGTCCGCGGACTGCCGCCGGTTCGCCGATGAGCACGGTCTGGTGATGATTTCGATCGCCGATCTCATCCGACATCGCCGACGCACCGAGCGGCAGGTCGTCCGAGTGGCCGAAGCCGCACTCCCGACCGTCTTCGGCGACTTCCGGGCCGTCGGCTATCGCGGCCTCCTAGACGGCGTCGAGCACATGGCGCTCGTGCGTGGGGATATCGGTGACGGGGAGTCGGTGCTCGTGCGCGTGCACTCCGAATGCCTGACCGGCGACGTACTGGGGTCACTGCGCTGCGACTGCGGACCCCAGCTGCACGCGGCGATGCGCAGGATCAGCGAGGAGGGGCGCGGTGTCGTGTTGTACGTCCGCGGCCACGAGGGTCGCGGTATCGGACTGTTGCAGAAGATGCAGGCCTACGCGCTGCAGGAGGCCGGGCGTGACACGGTCGAGGCCAACCTCGACCTCGGCCTTCCCGCGGATGCCCGGGACTACGGCACGGGCGCCCAGATCCTCGCCGACCTCGGCATTCGCTCGATGCGACTGCTGACGAACAACCCCGCCAAGCGGGCCGGTCTGGAGGGGTACGGCCTGTCGATCGAGGAGCGCGTGCCACTCGAGGTCGACCCCAACGACCACAACGTCGCCTACCTCACCGCGAAGCGCGAACGCATGGGACACGACCTGACGCTCGGGCGCCCCGCCGCGGAGGGCGGCACATGAGCGGGGCTGGCGCCGCCCCGCACGTCGTGACCGGTGCCGACGGGATGCGCGCGGCGATCGTCGCCGCCTCCTGGCACGAGGTCGTGATGGCCGGCCTGCTCGAAGGGGCGCTGGAGGTGTGCGATGAGGCCGGGGTGGCTGCGACGGTGCACCGCGTACCCGGTTCCTTCGAATTGCCCATCGTTGCCGCCGCCGCGGCGGCGACGG
>JBILVH010000080.1:0-7355 GCA_044370555.1 Candidatus Nanopelagicales bacterium | reverse complement strand
AGGACCAGGAAGACGAGCAGGGCCACAGCGCCGGTCAGCAGTCCGAACCGGAGCTTGGCACGACGGATCTCGGTGGTCGCCAGACTCATGAGTCGCCACGCGTGGGTGAGACGTACCGGACCTGCATGCACACTCCCGAGTTGTGCGCTCTCGGCGCTTTTCGAGGCTAGGGGGTGGAGGGCGGGGCCGCATCTCGGTGATTTGACATAATGCTGATTATCGGCGTTCTTCGGTGGAACCGACCTGGCGTCAAGGCGTCGAATCGCCGCCCCGCGGGGTCACCATCCGTCAGGATGTGCGCCATGGCGACGACCAGACCCTCCGAAGGTGTGACGCTCGACCCGCAGGCCCGCCGCAGGGAGCAACGCGGCTGGTACTTCTACGACTGGGCCAACTCCGCGTTCAGCACGACCGTGGCGGCCCTGTTCCTCGGACCGTACCTCACCGAGGTCGCCAAATCGGCGGCCGAAGCGGGCGAACAGATCAAGATCCTGTGGGTTATCCCGGTCAGCGCCGAGTCGTACTTCCCCTTCATCGTGTCGCTGTCCGTCCTGCTCCAGATCATTCTCATGCCGATCCTCGGTTCGGTCGCCGACGTCGTCCGGTCGAAGAAGACCGTACTGGGAGTCCTGGCGTACATCGGTGCGATCGCCACGATGGCGCTGTATTTCGTATCCGGATCGAACTACCAGCTCGGGGGCATCCTCTTCCTCATCGCCAATGTCGCGTTCGGCGCCGCCTTCGCGGTGAACAACTCCTACCTCCCGCAGATCGCCGAGCCCGACGAGCGGAACCGGGTTTCATCGGTCGCCTGGGCTATGGGGTATGTCGGTGGCGGCATCCTGCTCGTACTGAACCTCGGCTTCTACCTACAGGCAGAGTCACTCGGGGTCAGCCAGAGCATGGCGGTGCGCATTTCGCTGTTCTCCGCCGGACTGTGGTGGGCGATCTTCACCATCATCCCGCTCATCCGACTCAGGAATCGTCCGCCCAGCCATCCGGCGACCACCAACGTGCTGAGCAGCGGATTCCGCCAACTCGGTCACACGTTGTCATCGCTACGTCAATACCCGCAGGCGCTGCTCTTCCTGGTCGCCTTCTTCTTCTTCAACGATGGGATCCAGACGGCGATCAGCATGTCCGCTGTGTACGCAACCGAGGAACTCGACCTCTCCTTGGATGGCGCGGTGATTCCCGGCCTCGTGCTCGTCCAGGCCATCGGAATCGTCGGTGCGCTCGTGCTGGGTCGACTCGCCCGCCGTTACACGGCCAAGAATGTCGTGCTGTTCGCACTCGTGCTGTGGACCGTAGTCCTGATCTTCGGCTTCTTCACCCCGGCGGGCCGGCCAGTGCTGTTCTTCATCCTGGCCGCACTCATCGGCTTCGTCCTCGGTGGCTCCCAGGCGCTGTCCCGCGCACTCTTCGCACAACTGGTGCCGAAATACCGGGAGGCGGAGTACTTCAGCCTCTACGAGGTGTCCAACGGCGCAAGCTCGGTCCTGGGCCCACTCCTCTTCGGCCTCACATTGCTCGTCACGGACTCCTACCGATACGCGCTGCTATTCCTCATCGTCTTCTTCGTCATCGGCGGCATCCTGCTAGCCCGCGTGAACGTCGCCAAGGGCGTCGCCCAGGTCAACGCCGCCGCAGCGCCCTAGCGGCCAGGACCTCGCTGATCGCGCCTGAGGCGGCGAAGGCCGCCAGCCCGTAGCCGCGCAGCGGTCCGACGTGGCCCCGGGCGGCAGATGCCGTGAACGCCACGGCATCCACGGCGTCGCTGACCGCCTGGGCGATCACCCAGCCGTCAGCCGGATCCCCCCGCCGCCACGCCTGTAGCGTCCCGATCCCCAGGGCGATCTCGCGACCGCCGGCCACCCGGGCCATCCAGGCCACGCGCCGAGAGGTCCCGGCGTCGATCCCGAGGCCGCGACCGAGACCGACCGGGGACACCAGGAGCCCGATGCCGATCGCGATCCGGGTGACGCCGAGGGCCGGGAGCATCCGCTCCGCTGACTGTGCCTGCACCCTCCAAAGGTGGCCCAGGGGCCCCTCCCCCGCAATCCGGGGCACCTCGGAGGCATGACTTCCCTCACAGGGGGCACCCTGCGGGGAACCGGCGGAACATGGAGCACGTCGGAGTAGTTGGACTAACTAACCGACACGCCGTCGGGGATCGGCTGCAACGGAGAGGGGACGATCGTGATGGAGACGAGTCTGCGGGGCTCCCGCCTAGGGACGACGAGTTACGAGACCGACCTCAATGTGATCCTTGCGGATCGCACCTTCGTGGCCTACGACTGCCCACGCGCGCATCGCACCGTGGTCCCGTTCTCGGCAGAGGCCGAGGAGATCCCTACCGAGTGGGAGTGCCGCTGTGGTGCTGCTGCGCTTCGACTCGACGTGCAGGCCCCGCAGGCGAAGACGGCGAAAACCGGTCGGACCCATTGGGACATGCTTCTTGAACGTCGCTCGATCGACGACCTCGAGGAGTTGCTCGCTGAGCGTCTGGACCTGCTGGCGACCCGAAGCGGACCCGCCCGCAAATCTGCCTGACCGCACTGACTAGCGCGATAGTGACTAGCGCGCAGGTGGCGGCTCGTCGTGACGCTCCACCACCTCACCGCGGACGACGTCGCCCTGGGGTGGCGCGACCGTGGGCGCGGCCGGCCCGCGCAGTCCCCCCGACGAGTCCAGGCGGACACCGAGACGCTGGGCCACCGCGGCCATCGCGGTTTGCGCCACGACGCGCCGCACCCCGGGGATCAGCAGGAGCAGTCCGATCACGTCGGTGAGGAATCCGGGAACCGCGATCAGCAGGCCGCTCACCGGGGCCCGACGGATCAGCAGCGCACCGACGAACAAGCCGATGAACTGCGCGGCGATGACCGGCCACCACCCCACGACCTGTGCCAGGCCGATGGCCACTGCGACCTCCGCGAGCGGGTAGCCGATGAGGAACAGCAGGATCACCGGCGGCGCCCCAGACGGTCGTCGATGCCCCAGCGAGTCACCTTGGCGAGTGCCTCCAGGACGATGGCGCGACTCATCTTGCTCGTGCCCAGTTCTCGCTCGACGAACATGATCGGCACCTCGCGCACCACAAGACCTCGCTGCACCGCTCGCCACACGAGATCAACCTGGAAGCAGTACCCCTGGGACTCCACCGCGCCGAGGTCGAGCAGCCGGAGAGCGGACGCCCGGAAGATCCGGTAGCCCCCGGTCGCATCGCGCACCGGCGCACGCAACATCACCCGCGTGTATGCGTTGCCACCTCGCGACAGGAGTTTCCGCGACAGCGGCCAGTTGACCACTTGACCCCCCGCCACCCACCGGGACCCGAGGACGAGGTCCGCATCGGGGAGTGCCGCGATGAGGCGAGGCAGGTCCTCGGGGCGATGCGAGCCGTCCGCATCCATCTCCACCACGGCGTCATACCCGCGTGCCAGTGCCCACTCGAAACCGGCGAGATACGCGGCACCGAGGCCGGCCTTGCCCGGTCGGTGTAGGACGTGGACCGCCGCGTCCGCTGCGGCGAGGGCATCCGCAATGTCGCCGGTGCCATCGGGGCTGTTGTCGTCGGCTATGAGGATGTCCACGTGTGGTGTCGCCGCGCGCACGCGTGCGACGATCCGCGGGAGATTCTCGCTCTCGTTGTAGGTGGGGATGACGACCAGCATGCGGTCGACCGGTTCACGCATCGGACGCACCGCCCGCAGCGTCGTTCACGACCACCTCACCGTCATCCGCGTCGCTCCTTGTTCGACGTGAGACTACTAGAGCCCAGATGACGGCCCCTAGTCCGATGAGCGCGAGAAGGATCTCCGGAATCGGCCCTAGCCGGTCTGCCAGGGTGATCGCGGTACGTACGGTGACTGTCTCCACGAGTGAGCCCGGGACCATCTCGGGCAGGCTCGCGGTGACCGCGCCGCGGGGGTCTATGACTGCGCTGATCCCACTCGTAGCAGCGACTGACACGGCGCGCCCGTGCTCGACCGCCCGCAGGCGTGACATGGCGACCTGCTGTTCCGGCTGCCCAGTGCCCGCGAAGGTCGCATTGTTGGTCTGCACCACCAGAAGTGTGGCGCCCGCCATGACGACATTGCGCACCGTGTCGTCGTACGCCACCTCGAAGCAGATCACGTCGCCGAGCACCACTCCCCCGGCGGTGAGGACACCCGGTGCGGAGCCCGGTGCGAAATCGGCAGGGATCCGGTCGAAGCGGCCGATGAGGTCGGCCAGCACGGAGCGAAACGGGATGTACTCGCCGAACGGAACCGGACGCGTCTTGACGTACATCTGCACCGGACCCCGCTGCGGGTCCCACACGATCCCGACATTCCACCGGTAGGCGGGGTCTTCACGCGAAGGGATCACCGCGCCCACCAGGATCGGCGCGTTGACCGCCTGCGCGGCCCGCGTGATCTCACCGGCGACGGTGGGGTCGGTGAACGGGTCGAGGTCCGTGGAGTTCTCCGGCCAGATGACCACCTGGGGCTGCGGCCGGCTGCCGGCACGCACCTCATCGCCAAGTCGCACGGTCTCGCGCACATGGTTGTCGAAGACAATGCGCCGTTCATCCCTTTCGCCAAGCCCTGCCGTCGGCACGTTGCCCTGGATGACCGCGACTACCGCCGGTGCACCGTCGGACGGCCTCGGCACGATGACACCCACGAGGCAGGCGGCGAGCGCCCCCACCGCAGCGGCGAGACCAGCTTGCGCCCGCCGCTGCCACGCGGCCCGTGCTGCCGCGAGGAGTAGTGCGCCAGTCAGAGCGGTGGCGAACGTGACCAGTGGGGCACCGCCGAGGCTCGCTAGCGGAGTGAACGGCGAAGCGGTCTCCGCGAAGGCCAGTCGGCCCCAGGGGAACCCGCCGAGTGGTATCCGGTCGCGCAGCGCCTCCTGCAGCACCCACAGGCACGCCACCCACAGCGGCCACCAGCGCACCCGGGTCGCCACGGCCACCAGCGCACCCATGACCGCGACCCACAGCGCACAGAAGCCGCCGAGCAGCAACCACGCGTCGGTGCCGACCACGCTCACCCAGCGCAGCAGCGGGACGAAGAATGCCAAACCGGTGACCAGGCCCAACACGAACCCACTGCCCATGCGCGCGCGGAACACCGCCCCGGTCGCGAGCGCCACGGCCACCGGCCCGAGCAGCCAGATGTCGTAGGGCGGGAATGCCGCTACGAGGACGAGGCCAGCCGCGACGGCGAGTGCGAGTCTCAGAGGGAGGTTGGGCACGGTTCAGGCCACACCGGTCGCAGGAGCGAGGCTCACACGAGGCACAGACTGCGGGGCCGCGCGTTCAGCACAACGGCTCCCGACTCGCCGCAGACAACGATGTCCTCGATACGCGCCCCATGCCGACCCGGCACATAGATGCCGGGCTCGACGCTGAACGCCATTCCTCCCTCGAGTGCGAGACCGTTTCCGGCGACCATGTAGGGGTGCTCGTGGGTCTCGAGGCCGATCCCGTGCCCGGTGCGATGGACGAAGAACTCCCCGAAGCCCGCCTCGTCGATCGCGCGACGCGCGACGGCGTCGATGTCCTCGCAGGCGACCCCCGGCCGGACGGTCGCTACTGCTTCAGCCTGTGCCCGCTCAAGAACCCCGTAGTAGTCGGCGAAGTCACCGGGCGGATCCCCGATGCAGTACATCCGCGTGCTGTCCGAGCAGTAACCGCTCGGCATCGTTCCACCGATGTCGATCACGACGGGCTCGCCGGGCTGGATGGCGCGGTTCGCAGGCTCATGGTGCGGACTGGCCCCGTTGGGCCCCGCGGCCACGATGACGAAGTCCACGCGCACGTGACCCACGTCAAGGATCAAGGCCGCGATATCCCGCGCTACCTCGCGCTCCGTGCGACCCGGCCGCAACAGCTCGGGTACACCGGAGTGCACGCGGTCAATGGCCGCCCCGGCTTCGGCTAGCGCAGCGATCTCCGCCGCGTCCTTGCGCATTCGCAGCTCGCGGAGCACACGCCCTGCTGGCACCTGCTCGACGCTCGGCATGGCCGCGCGCAGATCCAGCACCTTCTGCGCCCACATCCGGTCGTCAACTGCGGCGCTACGCGCCGACCCGCACAAACGCGCCGTGAGAGCGTAGGGGTCCTCGGTCTCCTGCCAGGTCACGATCTCCACGGCTTCGTCCACGCTGGCCCGTGCGGCCGGCGCCTCCAGGGCAGGGACGACCAGCACGGGGTCCTTCGAGACTCCGCTCCGGGGTAGCACCAGGCAGGTCAGCCGTTCAAGCGGCACCGCGTCGTACCCAATCAGGTAACGCAGATCGGGCCCCGGACTGATCAGGGCCACGTCGATCCCGGCGGCCTCGAGAGCCACCCTCGCGCGTTCACAGCGATCCACGCCGCCACTGTACGACGCGGGGTATCGGGAGGCCTGCGGCAGACTGTGCGCGTGTCCGTCCTACTGCTCGACAGCGCCTCGCTGTACTACCGCGCCTTCTACGCCCTTCCCACCAGCATCCGCAGTCCGGACGGACAGCCGGTCAACGCCGCACGCGGATTTTTCGACACGCTCACCCGGCTCGTCGAGGCCCGCACCCCCTCCGACGTGGTCTGCTGCTGGGACGCGGACTGGCGGCCGCAGTGGCGCGTGGACGCTGTGCCCACCTACAAGGCGCACCGCGTCGCCGACGAGGCGAACGGGGCTGAGGAGGAGCCGGATGAACTTTCGCCCCAGATCGATCTCATCCGCGACTGTCTCGCGGCGCTCGGCGTCCCCGTGGTGGGAGTGGACGGCTTCGAGGCCGACGACGTCATCGCGACCCTCGCCACCGCCGCCGTTGGTCGTGTCGACGTTGTATCCGGGGACCGCGATCTGCTTGCCCTGGTCACCGACGACGTCCACCTGCTGTACACCGGTCGGCCGGGTGTCCCGTGGTCGGAGTTCGGCCCGGCCGAAGTACATGCGGCGTACGGCGTGACGCCGGCGCAGTACGCCGACTTCGCACTCCTCCGGGGCGACCCCTCCGATGGGTTGCCGGGTGTCCGCGGGATCGGCGAGAAGACCGCCGCCCGTTTACTGAGCCGGTACGCCAGCCTCGACGCGCTTCTAGCCGCGGCCGTTGACCCGGACTCCGATCTCACCCCGGCGGTCCGGCGCGCACTTGTGGAGGGCACCGACTACATCGACCGCGCGCGCACCGCGGTAGGACTGGTGCGGCGCGTGCCGTTGCCGCGGGAAGTCCTCCGCAAGCGCCCGTCGGACCGCGCGGCGATCGAGGCTCTCGGGCAGCGGTGGAACCTCGCGACATCACTTGGTCGGGCGCTCACCGCACTGCGGGCGGGCTAGGCGGCACCGTAGGCGACGACTCCGCGCACGATCGCCGCGGAT
>JBILVH010000079.1:0-7376 GCA_044370555.1 Candidatus Nanopelagicales bacterium | reverse complement strand
GGAGGCAGTCCAGTCAGCCTCCTGGCCGTCGGGGACGACGAGGACGACTCCCGTGCCAACCGATGCGGACACCGCTATCGCGGTGCCACCACCGAGTGAATCGACATCGATCATGGTGGGCGGGAGCGCTGCGGTGCCCGAAGTGGTCATGTCGGGAGAGCTCATGTCGGGAGTGGCCATGTCGGGTGATGCTCCTTCATCTGCGGCGTCGTTGCCCGCCGTGTCATCGCTGCTGGCCCCGGGGGCGTCCGTTGGTGTGGCGGTCGTCGATGCGTCGCCGGAACGCGACGCTGCGGCGCCGCAGGCGCTCACCCCGAGCAGGGTGGCACACGTGAGGGCCGCGACGACAGCAGTCGCAACGGGACGGGAACGCAGAATGGTCCTGGGGGTGCTCACACCCCGTGTATGTCGCGCACTCATCGTTCGTTGCACCGGGTGCCCCGGCACCCGTCCCCCGGCACGGCGCGTGACCGGGCGTACCCCTGCGCGTCCGGCAACGGGACGGCGACCCGACGTAGCATGTCTCTCACGGACGCGGAACCGCCGTCCCCCACATAGCGTCCACGCTGAGCCACCGCGCGCACCGCGCAGGGCACCGGCGCCCCGGACCTGTCAGGGGGCGGTGGCCCTGGCCGCACCCGGCCCTGCCGTCGCGGCAGTGGAAGGCCCGAGCACCCTAGGGAGGAGTCGCCGGTGAGTGCACCCGCATCGCCTGACGCGACTCCGTCGCCGCGCTCCCGCGGCACGCACGCCGCCGGCCGCCAACCCTGGAACCTCGACCGCGGCCGCAGCCGCGGTGAGATGGGCTACCTCCCCGGCCTTGACGGCATCCGCGCGATAGCAGTCATAGGCGTCCTGCTCTACCACGCGAACCTCACGTGGCTCGAGGGTGGATTCCTCGGGGTCGACGTGTTCTTCGTACTGTCCGGGTTCTTGATCACGACGCTCATCGTCGAGGAGTTCGACCGTTCTGGGCGCATCGACTTCAAGCAGTTCTACCTGCGTCGAGCGCGACGCCTGCTGCCCGCCGTGCTCCTCATGCTGGTCGTGGTCTCGATTCTTGCTGCTTTCATCTACCGCGACGCGGCCGCCCAGGTGCGCACCGACGCCATCGCGTCATTGTTCTATGTCACCAACTGGTGGTACATCGTTTCCGACGCGTCCTACTTCGAGGCGATCGGCCGCCCCGCTCTCCTGCAGCATCTGTGGTCGCTCGCCGTCGAGGAACAGTTCTACCTCGTATGGCCGGCCGTGGTCTACGCCCTGCTGAGGTGGACCGGCAAGCGGTCAGTCATTATCGTCGCCCTCGCCCTGTCGATCGCGTCCACGCTGTGGATGGCGACCCTTGCGATCGCGAACGGCTACCCCGAACTCGCCGACCCTTCACGCGCGTACTTCGGCACCGACTCACACGTCATGGGCCTGCTGCTCGGGGCTGCGTTCGCGATCGTGTGGCGGCCGGGACATCTGCGCTCGCACCTGACGGCGGGCGCGCAGATGCTCATCACGTTCCTCGGCTTCGCGGCAGTCGCCGGGCTCGTGTGGGTCTACACCAATGTCGGGGAGTACTCCCCCGCGCTGTACCGCGGTGGATTCCTCGCCCTGAGCGTGCTGGTCTGCGTGCTCATCGCGGCCGCCAGCCACCCCGGGGCGCCATTCGGCCGCATCCTGGGCGCGCAGCCGATGCGCTGGATCGGTCAGCGGTCGTACGGCCTCTATCTCTGGCACTGGCCGATCTTCATGATCACCCGACCGAATCTCGACATCCCGCTCGACGGCATCCCACTGCTGATCCTGCGGCTCGGACTGACGTGCCTGGTCGCCGAGTTGTCCTACCGCTACGTCGAGATGCCCATCCGCCGCGGGGCCATTGGCGCGTTCTGGCGGCGGTGGCGAGCCGAGCCCGACGAGGAGCGCACCGTCACCACGCGGCGCGTGCTAGTCGGCGCTGGTACCGGGCTCGCCGTACTCGCCATCACCGGCTTCGCCCTGGCAACGGCACCGAGTGCGCGCGACGGGCAGATCCCCGCGGACGTCGCAGCGGCTATCGGTATCGATGACGGTGGTCCGACCCAGCGCGTGATCACCGGTCCGGCCCCGAGTGAGTCGACCGCTACGCCTGGGTCGCCCACCGGCGGTGTGACGACTGATCCGACGACGAGCGCAACCGGGGAGCCAACCCCGACGGAGTCACCCACGGCTGACGGGCCGCGGCGAAACGCGAACGGCTACCTCACCGCCGTCGGCGACTCGGTGATGCTCGGCGTCGCTGAGCAATTGATGGGTACCGTGAAGGGCACCCAGGTCGATGCCGAGGTGAGTCGCCAGGCGTCCGGGGTCCTTGACCGCATCCGGGCACTCGCCGACGCGAAGCTCCTCGCCCCCACGGTCGTCGTGCACACCGGCACGAACGGTGTCATCACCGAGGACCAGCTGCGCGAGATGCTCGACATCCTCTCCGACCGCGACCTCGTTGTCTTCATGAATGTCAACGTGCCCCGCTCATGGATGAAGCCGAATAACGAACTCATCGAGCGCATCGTGCCTGAATATCCGAACGTCGTGATCGGTGATTGGTACGCCGCGTCGAAGGACAACCCGGAGTACTTCGTGAGTGACGGCGTCCACCCGCAGTGGCCGAAGGGCATCAAGACCTTCGTCAAGGTCATCACCGACGCCGCCGGATTCGCCACGTAGTACTACGGCATTGCGGTGAGGCCACCGTCTGCCACGAGGCAGTGACCGGTGACGAAACTCGCGGCGTCGGAGGCGAGGAAGACGGCGGGTGCCGCGATCTCCTCGGGTCGACCCCAGCGCCCCATGGGCACCCGGCTGATGAGCCCGGCATCAGCCCCCTCCTCGACCCGCAGGAACGCCGTCAGATCGGTGTCGATCCACCCGGGGGCGAGCGCGTTGACCCGCACGCCGGCGTACGCGACCTCGATAGCCAGACTCTGGGTGAGCGAGATGAGCGCGGCCTTCGCCGCCGCGTAGTGCGACATGAGCGGGGCACCCTGAAGCCCGGCGACCGACGAGATGTTGATGATCGACCCGCGGCGACGCTCCACCATCCCGGGCACTACGGCCTGGGTAAGCCGCACGACAGAGTCGAGGTTCAGCCGCAGGGTCTTCTCCCAGCCGGAGAAGCGCATCTGCGCGAAGGGGATGGAGAACGAGTTGCCGCCCGCATTGTTAACCAGGATGTCGATCGGACCGAGTTCGGATTCAGCCGTGGCAAGGGCTGTCGCGACGGCATCAGCATCCAGCACGTCAGCAGGCACGACGGCAGCCCGCCGACCGCGACTGCGGACCGCGGCTGCGACCTCGTCGAGCAGGCTCACGTCGCGCGCCATCACCGCGACATCGGCACCCGCATCGGCGTACGCCTCGGCAATCGCCCGGCCGATCCCGCGCGATGCGCCGGAAACCAGTGCTACCCGACCCTCGAGCGCTCCGCTCACAACTACCTCACATCCTCTGCGGCGTCGACCGCAGCAGTCTCGGTGAACTTCTCCATCGGCCCGTCCCAGTCCGTGGGCAGACTGCCATGTCCGGGGCACACCCGCGCCACAATCTGGTCGAGCGCCTCACGGACGAACCGCTCACCTACCCACAAGTGCCGTCCGTCCGGTATCCCGACTACCTCGGCCTGGGGCACGGACGCGAACCGCTCAGCTGCCTCCGCCGGACGCACGTAGTCGTCGTACTCGGGGACGAGCGCGACGAGTGGCCGACCGCTCACCGCCCACGGCAGCAGTTCCTCCGGTTGCGTGTACCGCAGCGGTGGGCTGAGCAGGATCGCCCCGCGCACCGGATCGACGTTGCCGTAACGCAAGGTCACGTCGGTGCCGAAGGACCAGCCGACCAGCCAAGGCGCCGGCAGTTCACGGGCGCCGACGAATGCGAGTGCCGCGGCGAGGTCCAGCCCTTCACCGCGACACTCGTCGAATGCGCCCTCACTCGCACCCGCCGCGCTCACAGCGCCACGCATGTTGAAGCGGAGTACGCCGATTCCGGCGAGCGCGGGCAGTCGCCAGGCAGCCTTGCGGAACACGTGGCTATCCATCATGCCCCCGTGCGTAGTCAGCGGGTGCAGGCACACGATGAGTCCGGCCGGGGGACCTGACTCAGGCAGCGCAAGTTCACCGATGAGTCGCAGCCCGTCGGAAGTCCGCAGCGTGACCGGCTCGCGCTGCGCCGGCAGCACCGACGTCGCGGTGATCGGCGCCATCATCGACGCCCTCTGGGGCTGCGCCGGTCCCGGGCCGTCCAGCATGCGCGGTGCCAGTGGCGGCGGAAATCGAGGCCGCCAGGATCATCGAATGGCCACGCGACGACGTGCGGGGTGGCCGGTGGGATCAACTGATCGCAGCCCGGGCAGCGGTAGTCCTTGGTCGCAGCCGACCCGGTGACCTGCTGAACGATCCACTCACCGTCGGGATGTTCTTCGACCGTGCGGTTCGCAGCGGACCGCAACTCAGGCACGTCATCCGGCTTGCGCCGGTGCCGACGTCCCACGTCAGGCGTACGCCCGGAACCCGTGGCCAGTCTTTCGGCCGAGGTAGCCGGCGGTCACGAGGTTCTCCAGGCGTCGGGCCGGGGCGAAGCCGGGCTCGCGGAACTCCTCGAAGAGCGTGCGCTGGATCGCGAGGGATACGTCGAGGCCCACGATGTCGAGGAGCTCGAACGGGCCCATGGGGTAGCCGCACCCGCGCTTCATGGCCAGGTCGATGTCGTCCGCGCTGGCGTAATTGGCCTCCAGCATGCGGATCGCGTCGTTGAGGTAGGGGAAAAGGAGTGCGTTGACGATGAAGCCCGCACGATCGCCGCAGCGGACGGCATGCTTGCCGAGACGCGCGCACACCTCCATGGCGGTGGCCACCACGTCGTCGGCCGTCGTCACCGTGCTCACAACCTCGACGAGTTTCATGACCGGTGCCGGGTTGAAGAAGTGCAGGCCCACGACGTCGCCGGGCCGGGTGGTCGTACTCGCAAGTGCGACCACGGGCAGACTTGAGGTGGTCGTCGCGAGCACCGCACCGCGCTTGCAGATCTCGTCGAGATTCTCGAACAGCGCGGCCTTGACGGTGAGGTCCTCGACGACAGCTTCGAGGACCAGGTCAACCTCGGCGAGGTCGTCGAGCGACGAGCTCGCTCGCACGCGCGCCAGAGCCGCATCACGAGCCTCGCTCTCAAGCTTGCCGCGCTGCACGGCCTTCTCCAGCGACTTGCGCAACGACTGCTCGGCCTTGGCGGCGCGCTCGTCGGTCCGGCCGACGAAGGTCACGTCGAACCCGCTCACTGCGAACACTTCGACGATCCCCATGGCCATCGTCCCGGTGCCTACGACACCCACGGTCGAGACCGGACGTGACGCGACGGCCTCCTCAACCCGCGCACCCGGGGTGAGTGCGTCCGGCACGACGACAGGTGAGTGCGCCGTGTCGTAGGTGTAGAAGCCGCGGCCGGTCTTGCGGCCGCGCAGGCCCGCGGTGATCATCTGCTTGAGCAGCGGACTCGGTGCGTGCAGGCGGTCTCGGGTCTGGCGGTACATCGTCTCGAGGATCTCGTAGGCGGTGTCGAGGCCGATCAAGTCGAGTAGTGCGAGCGGGCCCATCGGCAGACCGCAGCCGTAGCGCATGGCGGCGTCAATGTCCTCGCGACTGGCATAGCGCTGCTCGTACATCGTCACCGCGTGATTGAGGTAGCCGAAGAGGAGCGCGTTGGCGATGAATCCAGCGCGGTCCTCGACCACGACCGGCTGCTTGCCGAGGGACTCGGCCACCGCGTACACCTCATCGATGACCGCGGCGTCGGACACGACCGTGCGCACGATCTCGAGGAACCCCTGCACGGGTGCCGGGTTGAAGAAGTGCATGCCGACCACGCGCGCTGGACGCTGCGTCGACACGGAGATCTCGGTCACCGACAGCGACGAGGTGTTAGTGGCGAGGATCGTGTCGGGGCCGGTGACGGCGTCGAGTTGGCGAAAGATCGCACACTTGAGGTCGAGCTGCTCGGGGGCCGCTTCCACGACGAGGTCGGCATCGGCGAGGTCCTCGATCGCGGGTGACAGACGGATGCGCCCCATGAGTTCGGCGCGCTCGGCCTCGGTGAGTTTGCCGCGGGCGACCGCGCGGGCGGTCGAGGACTCCAACGTCTCGCGACCACGGGTCACGGCCGCCTCGGTCACGTCGACGCCCACGACCTCATAGCCGTTGCGCGCGAACACCTCGACGATGCCCGCCCCCATCGTGCCGAGGCCCACCACACCGATCCGCTTGACCGTCATCGCCGCTGACTCCCAACCCGCATCCACCGCCGGGACAGATTTCCAGGAAAGATCGCCCGGGACCGCACCCCGGGGCGCCCTCAGTCTCCCACGGTCCGCGGGGTGGGCGGCGCCCGCCCGGTGGCGATCCATCTCACAGTGCAACGCGGGACCGCGCCCCCCGGGAAGTGGCCCATGCCCGGCGCCGGGCGACCCACGGGCGTACTCTCGCGCCATGACCTCCATCACCTCGACCTCCCCCGGCACCGGTGAGGTGCTCGGCCAATACCCAGTCATGGACGATGCCGCTGTTCGTACGGCGGTCGACCGCGCCCGGATCGCGGCGCGATGGTGGGCCGACCTCGGCTGGGCCGGCCGACGGGCGCGCCTCATGGCATTCAAGAACGTGCTGGCGCGGCGGGCCGAGGAGGTGGCCGAACTCGTGCATCGCGAGGGCGGCAAGCCCGTCGACGACGCCCTGCTCGAGGTCGTGCTCTCCGTCGAGCACCTGGACTGGGCGGCCCGGCAGGCGCGGCGAGTCCTTGCGGAGCGTCCCGTGCGGCCGAGCCTGCTCACCATCAACCAGCGGGCGACGCTGTCGTACGAGCCCGTCGGCGTGGTCGGTGTCATCGGCCCGTGGAACTACCC
Source organism: Candidatus Nanopelagicales bacterium (assembly GCA_044370555.1). Classification (GTDB taxonomy): domain Bacteria; phylum Actinomycetota; class Actinomycetes; order S36-B12; family S36-B12; genus CAINMH01. The sequence goes on along the minus strand of JBILVH010000079.1, from coordinate 457 downwards.
GGTCTTCACACCTATCGGCTCAGTCGGCTACGCGCTCGCGGCGGGCAATGCCGTGGTCTTCAAGCCGTCCGAGTGGACCACGGCCGTGGGGGCGTGGCTCGTGGAGAGGTTCGCCGAGGTCGTGCCCGAACAACCCGTGTGGCAGTTGATCACCGGCGACGGTTCGACCGGCGCGGCACTGTGCACCGCGGGCACCGACACGATCGCCTTCACGGGCTCGACCGCCGTCGGCAAGAAGATCATGGCCGCCTGCGCGCCGACGCTGACCCCGGTCGTACTCGAGTGCGGCGGCAAGGACGCCGTCCTGGTCGATGCCGACGCCGACATCGCTAAGGCTGCCGACGCCGTTGCGTTCGGCGCTTTCTCGAATGCCGGCCAGACGTGCGTCTCGACCGAGCGTGCGTACGTTCACGAGGCCGTCTACGACGAGTTCGTCGCAGCGCTCGCCGACATCGCG
>JBILVH010000078.1:0-7389 GCA_044370555.1 Candidatus Nanopelagicales bacterium | reverse complement strand
CCCCGACCTCGATCGCGGGCTGCGCAGTGAGCGGCACGACGGCCGACCCGCGGTGATCCTCGTCGTGGGCGTCAACGGCACCGGCAAGACCACGACCGTGGGCAAGCTCGGCCGACTCCTGGTCGCGGACGGCCGCACGGTCGTGATGGGTGCCGCGGACACCTTTCGCGCCGCCGCCGCGGATCAACTGCAGACGTGGGGGGACCGCGTAGGGGCGGCGGTGGTCCGCGGCCCCGAGGGGGGTGATCCGGCAGCAGTTGCCTTCGAGGCCGTCGCGGTCGGTACGGCGGCCGAGGTCGACACCGTGGTGATCGACACGGCGGGTCGCCTGCACACCAAGGTGGGGCTGATGGATGAGTTGGGCAAGGTCAAGCGCGTCGCGGAGAAGCACGGACCAGTCGATGAAGTGCTGCTCGTCCTGGACGCCACCACCGGGCAGAACGGCATGATGCAGGCCCGCGTCTTCGCCGAGGTGGTCGATGTCACCGGCATCGTCTTGACGAAACTCGACGGCACGGCCAAGGGCGGAATCGTCGTGTCGGTGCAACGTGAACTCGGAGTCCCGGTCAAATTCGTGGGCCTGGGCGAGGGCGCCGACGACCTGGCCCCGTTCGACCCCGAGGCTTTCGTCGACGCCCTCATCGAAATGTGACGCGTCTGTAACACGGAGGCTCCGAACAGTCACCAACACGAAACGTGGCGTGCGCGAACGTGAAACGGGCCACCGGAATCGTGCGGCGGGTCGTCGTCCACCTAGAGGAGACCTGCCCCTATGGAAGAAACAGTTTCCGCGCTCAACACAGGCGACACCGCCTGGCTCATGATCAGCGCGGCCCTTGTCATGTTGATGATCCCCGGCCTTGCCTTCTTCTACGGTGGGATGGTCCGGGTCAAGTCCGTCCTGAACATGCTCATGATGGTCATCGGCGCCACCTTCGTCGTCGGCATCCTGTGGTTCGTCGTGGGGTACTCCGCAGTGTTCGGAGCCTCCTACGGCAATGCCGGGCTGCTGGGCAACCTGGGCCAGTTCTTCGCCCTCGAGGGTCTGATGGTCGATGACCCCGCGGCCGGCGTCCCGGCCATGGCCTTCGTGGCGTTCCAGGCGATGTTCGCCTGCCTCACCGTCGGGCTCATCGCAGGTGCCATAGCCGACCGGGCGAAGTTCGGGTCGTGGCTGGTGTTCGCCGCTGTCTGGGCCCTGCTGGTGTACTTCCCGGTGGCGCACTGGGTGTTCAACCTCGACCCCGAGGTCGGCGGCTGGATCTACAAGCTCGGCGTGATCGACTTCGCGGGCGGCACCGCCGTGCACATCAACGCGGGTGCGGCCGGTCTGGCCCTCGCGATCGTGCTGGGTACGCGGCTCGGATGGCGTCGTACGCCGATGCGGCCGCACAACCTGACGCTCACGATGGTCGGTGCGGGTCTGCTGTGGTTCGGGTGGTTCGGCTTCAACGCCGGCTCGCAGATCGCCGCGGACAATGCGTCGGCGGTGGTCTTCATGAACACCTTCCTGGCGGTGTGCGGCGCGGGGCTGGGCTGGCTGGTCGTTGAGAAGATCCGCGATGGGCATCCCACCTCACTCGGTGCGGCGTCGGGCATCGTGGCGGGCCTCGTCGCGATCACCCCGGCCTGCAACTCGGTGAGCCCGCTCGGCGCCATCATCATCGGCCTGGCGGCAGGTGTGATCTGCGCCCTCGCGGTGGGGTTGAAGTACGTCTTCAAGTACGACGACTCCCTCGACGTCGTCGGCGTGCACCTCGTCGGCGGTCTCGTCGGCACGCTCCTCATCGGCTTCCTCGCGACCGAGGCGGCACCAGCGGGCGTGAACGGCCTGTTCTACGGAGGTGGGGCCGACCAGCTCGGCAAGCAGGCGATCGGTGCGTTCGCCGTGCTCGCCTTCGCCCTGGTGGTCACCTTCATCATCGCGTACGTCATCAAGGCGATCATGGGCTTCCGGGTGTCGGAGGAGGACGAGATCGCAGGCGTCGACCTGTCCGAGCACGCGGAGTCGGGGTATGAACTCGGTGACTCCGGTGCGGGTGGACACTTCGCAGGTATCGGCCAGAGTGCGGCAGCGCGCGCACGTCAGCAGGAGGAGAACTCATGAAGCTCGTCACGGCAATCATCAAGCCCTTCAAGCTCGACGACGTGAAGTCCGCACTGGAGGCGGCCGGGGTCCACGGGCTGACGGTCTCCGAGGCCAGTGGCTTCGGACGTCAGGGCGGTCACACCGAGGTGTATCGCGGTGCGGAGTACACCGTCGACCTGGTGCCCAAGGTCCGGCTCGAGGTCGTCGTGGACGACGCGGACGCGGCGGCCGTGGCCGAGGCGATCGTGCAGTCGGCCCGCACTGGCAAGATCGGCGACGGCAAGGTCTGGATCACGCCGGTGGAGTCGATCGTGCGCGTGCGCACCGGCGAGCAGGGTGTGGATGCCCTCTAGCCCCACCCCCCTCGACCCTCCTCACGGTGTCAGAACGATCCATTTTCTGGCACGTTTTGACACCGTGAGGCTGGGACGGTGAGTGGAGGCAGTGCAACGGCCCCGGACGCGGCAACCACCGCGTACCGGGGCCTGCGCGCGCAGGTACTTGAACGCCCCGTAGGTGCCGCGCGCCGTCGCGAGCTGACCGCGGTGACCGACGCGTGGCTCGCCGACCTGTTCGCCGCGGCCGGTGCGCCCTCGCGCGACGTGGCGCTCGTCGCGACCGGCGGCTACGGCCGCGGTGAACTCGCTGCCGGCAGCGACCTCGACGTGCTGCTGCTCTACCGGGACGGTGCCCTCGCACCGAGCGACGTGGAGCAGCTCGCTGATGCGATCTGGTACCCCATCTGGGACGCGCGGATACGGCTCGATCACAGCGTGCGCACGATCGTGGAGTCGCGTCGCATGGCGCACCGCGACCTGTGGGTGCTGCTCGGGCTGCTCGATGCGCGCACCGTCGCCGGTGACAGCGCGGTCACGAAGGCCTTGGTCGCCTCTGTACTCGCGGACTGGCGTGCACTCGCCGCCACGCGACTGCCGGACCTGCGCGCGTCGGTCGAGCAGCGGCTGGCCAGGTCGGGGGAGTGCGCGCACCTTCTCGAACCCGACGTGAAGGATTCGTACGGCGGCCTGCGCGATGCGACAGTCCTGCGCGCCATCGCGGCATCCTGGATCACCGACGTACCCCACGACCGCATCGACGCACCAAGTGCACTGCTACTCGATGTCCGCGACGCCCTGCACACGGTCACGGGCCGCGCCACGGACCGGTTGGTGCAGCAGGAACAGCCGGCTGTCGCGCAGGTCCTTGGGATGTCCGACGAGGACGCCCTACTGCGCGCGGTCTCGTCGGCTGCCCGTTCGATCGCGTACGCCTCGGAATTGACCTGGCACCGAGCGACTCGGCTGCTGCGTACGTCATCGCGGGTGCGGCGGATCGGTCCCGAACGCACCCCGCTCGTCGACGGTGTCGTTGTGCAGGACGGCGAGGTGGTGCTGGCCGCTGACGCCCGACCCGATCGCGACCCGACACTCGTCCTGCGGGCTGCGGCCGCGGCGGCCCAGGTCGGGCTGCCGCTCGCCCCCCGCGCTGTCGACCGACTGGCCGTCGAGTCGGCGCCGATGCCGGTGCCGTGGCCGCCGCAGGCCAGGGATGCGCTCGTGTCGCTGCTCGGCGCGGGTCGACCGGCTCTCACCGTGTGGGAGGCCCTCGATCAGGCCGGCGTCATTTCGCACCTGATGCCCGAGTGGGACGTCGTGCGGTCGGCGCCGCAGCGCAACCCCGTGCACACGTTCACGGTCGATCGGCACCTCGTGGAGGCAGCTATCGCGGCCGCCGCACGCGCCCGGCGGGTCTCGCGCCCGGACCTGCTCATCGTGGGCGCACTCCTGCACGACATCGGCAAGGCTAGACCCGGGGATCACACCGACGTCGGTGTCGATCTGGTGGCACGGATCGGGCCGCATCTCGGCTTCGACGCTGATGACACCGACGTGCTGGTGGACATGGTGCGCTTCCACCTCCTCCTCCCGGATGTCGCTACCCGCCGCGATCTCGATGATCCCGCCACGGTGGCACTGGTCGCGGACGCGGTCCGGACTCACGAGCGTCTCGAACTCCTGCATGCGCTGACGGAGGCGGATGCCGCGGCAACGGGACCTGCGGCGTGGAGCGAGTGGAAGGAGGCGCTCATCCGCGAGCTCGTCACGCGCACGCACCGCCAGCTCGCTGGCGACCCGCGGCCCGGGACGCCGAATCTGACCGCGACCGAACGCGAACTCGCCGGGGGTTCCGGTGTGCAGATGTTCATCGAACCCGGCGCCCCGGTCTCGGTCATCACGGTCGCGGCCCCGGACCGGGTGGGCCTGCTCGCCACGGTCGCTGGAGTGCTCGCCGTCCACCGACTCGACGTGCGTGCTGCGGACACCGAGACCGTCGGAGACCGGGCCGTCACGGTGTGGCGCGTGGTACCGCAGTACGGCGACATCCCCGCCCAGGATCTCCTGCGCGATGACCTGCGTCGCGCGCTAGACGGTTCCCTGGACATCTCCGAGCGGCTCGCCCGCCGCGAGGCGAGTCGGCCCCCCGTGGACCGTGCACCGCCGTGGGTCGGATTCGTCACCGGAGCTTCGGAGCGGGCGAGTGTGCTCGAGGTCCGCGCCCACGACGCCCCCGGACTGCTCTACCGAATCGGCACCACCCTGTCCGCTGCCGCAGTGTCGATCCTCGCCGCGCGGGTCAGCACGCTGGGTTCCGAAGCGGTCGACGTGTTCTACGTCGTGGAGTCCGACGGGGGCGGGCTGCTCACTACCGAGCGCTGTGATGACGTGCGCCGCCGGGTGCTCGCGGCGCTCACCCCCGCCGACTGAACTGCCCGCGCTCCGAACACCACGGCGGGCGGCACCATGCCGAGCCATGGCACGGCTACCCTTGGGGTGGTTCCCCACGACTGATCGAGGTGTGAGTGTTCGCGACGCTGTCCGACCGCCTTGCCGGCACGTTCAAGAACCTGCGAGGCAAGGGTCGCCTGAGCGAGGCCGACGTCGACGCAACCGTGCGTGAGATTCGTACGGCGCTCCTCGAGGCCGATGTCGCCGTGCCCGTCGTGCGGGACTTCTGCGCCCGCGTGCGCGAGCGAGCGTTGTCGTCGGAGGTGTCCGGGGCCCTCAACCCCGCGCAGCAGGTCGTCAAGATCGTGCACGGCGAACTCGTCGGGATCCTCGGCGGCGAGGTCCGCCGACTACGGTTCGCCAAGACCGGTCCGACGTTCATCCTGCTGGCCGGTCTTCAGGGTGCGGGCAAGACCACACTGGCGGGCAAGTTGGCCCTGCACCTGCGCCAGCAGGGTCACACGCCGCTGCTCGTCGCCGCTGACCTGCAACGACCGAACGCGGTCGACCAACTGCGGATCGTGGGGGAGCGGGCCGGCGTGCCGGTCTTCGCCCCGGAGCCGGGCAACGGTGTGGGAGACCCCGTCGCGGTCGCGCGCGCGGCACGGCAGCACGCCGAGGTGCACCTCAACGACATCGTCATCGTCGACACGGCGGGCCGGCTCGCGGTCGACGCCGATCTCATGCGCCAACTGCGCGACGTCCGCGATGCTGTCCAGCCCGACGAGGTGCTGCTGGTCGTCGACGCGATGATCGGCCAGGACGCCGTACGCACCGCCGAGGAGTTCGGCGCGGGCGTCGGTTTCGACGGCGTGGTGCTCACCAAGCTCGACGGCGACGCCCGGGGTGGTGCGGCATTGTCGATCGTCTCCGTCACGGGTGCCCCGGTCCTCTTCGCCTCCGTCGGGGAGCAGCTCGGTGATTTCGAGGCGTTCCACCCGGACCGCATGGCCAACCGCATCCTCGACATGGGCGATGTCCTCACGCTCATCGAGCAGGCCGAGCGCGCCTTCGATGCCGAGCAGGCGGCGGCCATGGCGCAGAAGGTCGCGAAGGGTGACGACTTCACACTCGAGGACTTCCTCGGTCAGATGCAGGCTGTCCGCAAGATGGGTTCACTCGGCAAACTGCTCGGGATGCTCCCCGGCATGGGGCAGATGCGCGAGCAGATCGACTCGATCGACGAACGCGAGATCGATCGCGTGAGCGCCATCATCCAGTCGATGACGCCGACTGAGCGCCGCGACCCGAAGGTCCTGAACGGATCTCGGCGCCTGCGCATTGCGCGGGGATCGGGCACGACCGTGAACGATGTGAACAGCCTGGTCGAGCGGTTCGGTGAGGCGCAGAAGATGATGCGCTCAATGCGCGGCGGCAAGGGTGGCATGCCCGGCATGGGCGGCGTGCCCGGCATGCCGGGGATGCCCGCGATGGGCGGAGGCGGCAAGAAGTCGAAGGGTCGTTCGGCCCCGCCGCCGAAGGCGAAGAAGGGCCGCTCGGGCAATCCGGCGAAGCGCGCCGAGCAGGAGCAGGCTCGGCCCGCTGCCACGGGCGGTCCCGGGAGCCTGCTGCAGCCGACCGCCCCCGCCCAGGTCGACCCGGCCGACGTCGACCTGCCCCCGGAACTACGGGATCTCCTGCGCGGCACCTGAGGTTGCGGGTCCCCGGACGGCCCGATGTGACCGCATAGGCGTTCGTCTGGCAGGATGGCGACTCGTTGTGCCAGGTCGCGGCCCCTCTCACCGCCTCCTGCTCGACCCCCCGGCCCGGGCGGCTCGCACCCCACGCATGTCGTCGACGGACCACTGACCACCTGGAGACGGAAGACACCTGTGGCTGTCAAGATCAAGCTCAAGCGGCTCGGCAAGATCCGCACCCCGAAGTACCGCATCGTCGTCGCCGACTCGCGCACCAAGCGCGATGGCCGTGCGATCGAGGAGATCGGCGTGTACCACCCCACCGAGGAGCCGAGCCTCATCCGCATCGACTCCGACCGGGCCCAGCACTGGCTCTCCGTCGGCGCGCAGCCGACCGAGGCCGTCGTCGCACTGCTCAAGGTGACCGGCGACTGGCAGAAGTTCAAGGGACTGCCCGGCGCCGAAGGCACGTTGCGGGTCGCCGAGCCGAAGCCGGCCCGGCAGGTCGTGTTCGCCGCCGCGGTGGCCGACGCCGCCAACGAGCCGGCGCGCCCCAAGGCGCTCAAGGTCGAACAGCCCGTGGTGGCCGCAGTAGTAGCGGCCGCGGACGAGGTGGCGGCCGAGGCAGCGGTCGATGTCGACACCGCCGCGGTTGCCGCGGCTGAGGAGATCGCCGAGGAGGCCATCGCGGCGCCGGATGCTCCGGCACCCGCCGACGAGTCGGCCGGGGAGACCTCGGAGTGACCATGCTCGAGGAGGCGCTGAGTCACCTCGTGCGCGGCATCGTCGACCATCCCGACGATGTCGTGGTCTCCACCCGGTCGCAGCGGCGCGGCAACGTCCTCGTCGTACGCGTCCATCCGGACGATATGGGTCG
>JBILVH010000077.1:0-7403 GCA_044370555.1 Candidatus Nanopelagicales bacterium | reverse complement strand
CACGTCCCGGTGGTCGAGCAAGTTGGTGCACGGCGGACTGCGCTACCTGGCGCACGGGGAGATCGGCGTGGCCTGGGAGAGCGCGGTCGAACGCGACCGGTTGATGCGTGTGATCGCACCGCACCTCATCCGCCCCCTGGCCCAGGTGCTTCCGGTGTTCCGCGGTGAGTCGGGGCGGATCGCGCGCCTCGGCGCCGCGGCCGGCGAGGCCCTGAAGTGGGCGGCCGCCCGCCGCAGCAGCGTGCTCCCGCGCGGCGGTGCGTTGAGCCCCGGGCAGGTCGTCGACCTCGTCCCCGGTGTGGATACCTCGCGGCTGATCGGGGGCACGCAACTGTGGGAGGGCCAACTCGAAGATGATGCGCGCCTGGTCGTCGCCGTGGCCCGCACCGCGGCCGCCTACGGGGCGCACATCCTCGCGCGAGTGTCGTGCGTCGAGGTCGCAGACGGTGCCGCCCGCCTCCGCGACGAGGTGACCGGCGCGGAGTTCGAGGTGTCCTCGCGCACCGCGGTCATCGCGACCGGGGCCTGGGTGGGCGACCTGGATCCGGCCGTGCGGGTCCAGCCCTCCCGCGGTACTCACCTCGTCGTACGCTCCGCCGACCTTGGCCACCCGCGCGGGGCGCTCACCGTGGCCGTCCCAGGCGACCACAGCCGCTATGTCTTCGCACTCCCCCAGCCCGACGGGCTCGCCTACCTCGGCATCACCGACGTACCCGCTGAGCAACCGATCCCCGACGACCCGCACCCGAGTGCCGACGAGGTCGATTGGATCCTCACCCATCTGTCCGCAGCCTGCGCGCGACCGCTCACGCGCGAGCAGGTCATCGGGATGTTCGCGGGCGTGCGACCGCTCGTCGACACCGGTGACCCGGAGGATCCGGACCGGGCCACCACCGAGACCGCCGACGTATCGCGCCGGCATCTGGTGCGTCGGGTCGACGCTCGCACGGTGAGCGTCACCGGCGGCAAGTTGACGACGTACCGCCGGATGGCGGAGGACGCCCTCGACCTGCTCACCGATCGACCCTGTCGCACCACGAACATCCCCTTGGTGGGTGCCGGACCGATGCGCGGCAGCCGGGACGTTCCGGCACGCCTGCTGCGCCGCTACGGCAGCGAGGCCGCACGCGTGTGGTCGTATGCCGATGCGAATCCGCACCTCGCTGCCCCGATCGCGGACGGCGTACCCGTGCTCGGCGTCGAGGTTGTGCACGGACTGCTCGCCGAGGGCGCGATGGACGCAGCCGACATCATCGACCGACGTACGCGCATCGGACTTGTGCCCGCCGATGCCGAGGTGGCCCTGCCCGCCGTACGGGAGATCATGGCGCAGACCACCGGGCACGCTGATGCGTGAGCGACGACAGTACTTCGCGTGGGTCTGGCCGAAGAGTGATCCGGGGCCGCTGGACCGCGATGCCGTCCAGCACCGCTGGACGCGCCTCGCACCGCGCGGATCGCTCGCACTTCTCGCACTCATCATCTGTTCCGCGGCCCTGGCCTGCTGTGCGGCACCTGCCGCATTGGTGATCCTGACCTCGGCGAGCGAGCCGGTGCGCTTCGCGGTCGCCCTCGGGCTCCTCGGGGTGCCGATCGCCGCCGCCCTCTGGCTGCTGCTGCGCGCCTGGGGCGCCGGAACCTACGTGAACGACGCTGGCGTGAAGATCGCGGGTGTCGTCCGGACGACGATCGCGCCATGGAGCGACGTACTGCGTATCCGGCGAGGCGACTCGTCGGTCGTGCTCACACTGCGCGACCGCGGGGACGTCACGGCGCTCAACGCCGCGCATCCGGGCTGGTGGGGTCGGGCGGATGACTTCGACATCGCCGCACTAGCGCTGCAGCGGTGGAGCGAATCGGCCTAGTGCCCGGATTGCCACGCGTCGGCGACGAGCGCGCGGGTCTCCTCGAGCAGTTGCGGCATCGTCTTGACCCCGCCGATGACGGGCATGAAGTTGGTGTCACCGCCCCAACGGGGGACGACGTGCTGGTGCAAGTGACCGGCAATGCCCGCGCCGGCGATCGCACCTTGGTTCATCCCGATGTTGAACCCCTGCGCGCGCGAGCACGCGCGGAGCGCACGCATGGCCGCCTGCGTGAACGCCCCCAACTCGGCCACCTCGGTCGGCGTCAACTCCGAGTAATCCGCGACGTGCCGGTAGGGGCACACCATGAGGTGCCCGGAGTTGTACGGGTAGAGGTTCAGCACTGCGTAGACGACCTCACCGCGGGCGACGACGAGCCCGATCTCGTCCGGAACCCCCGGGATGCGGCAGAAGGGGCACTCCTCGCCCGCCTCGGTGTGCGCGGGCCGGTTCTCACCCGCGAGGTAGGCCATGCGGTGCGGCGTCCAGAGCCGCTCCCACGCCTCGCTCACGGCACCTGCAGTCGGTCGCGGACCGCGGTCACGATCTCGGCAACGGCATCGTCGACCGGGACACCGTTGGCCTGCGAGCCGTCGCGGTAGCGGAACGACACCGCGCCGTTCGATACATCGTCGTCGCCGGCAATGAGCATGAACGGCACCTTCTGCTTCTGTGCGGTGCGGATCTTCTTCTGCATCCGGTCATCGCTCGCGTCGACCTCGACCCGGATCCCCTGTGCGGCCAGGAGCGAGGCGACCTCCTCGAGGTATGGCACGTGCGCATCGGTCACGGGGATGCACACGACCTGCACGGGTGCGAGCCAGGGCGGGAAGGCTCCTGCGTAGTGCTCCAGCAGCACCGCGAAGAAGCGTTCGATCGAACCGAAGAGCGCGCGGTGGATCATCACCGGACGCTCGCGGGTGCCGTCGCTGCTCTGGTACTCGAGGTCGAACCGCTGCGGCAGCTGGAAGTCGACCTGGATCGTCGACATCTGCCAGGTGCGACCGATGGCATCCTTCGCCTGCACCGACACCTTCGGCCCGTAGAACGCCGCGCCGCCTTCGTCCAGGACCAGTTCGAGGCCCTGCCGCTCGGCGGCAACACGCAATGCCTCGGTCGCCTCCGCCCACTCGGCGTCAGTGCCCACGCTCTTCTTCGGGTCGCGCGTCGACAGCTCGAGGTAGAAGTCGGTGAGGCCATAGTCACGGAGCAGATCGAGCACGAAGGTGAGCAGCCGGTCGAGCTCCTCGGGCATCTGCTCCTTGGTGCAGTAGATATGCGCATCGTCCTGCGTGAAACCGCGCGCCCGGGTGAGCCCCTGCACGACACCGGACTTCTCGTAGCGGTAGACCGTGCCGAACTCGAACAATCGCAGGGGCAGTTCGCGGTACGACCGACCGCGCGACCGGTAGATGAGGTTGTGCATAGGGCAGTTCATCGGCTTGAGGTAGTACTGCTGGGCGGCGCGGCGCACCGTGCCATCGGCGTGGAACTCGGAATCGAGGTCCATCGGCGGGTACATGCCGTCGGCGTACCAGTCGAGGTGCCCCGAGATCTCGAACAAGCCCGCCTTCGTGACGTGCGGGGTGTTCACGAACTCGTAGCCCGCCTCCTCGTGACGCCGACGGCTGTAGTCCTCCATCACGCGCCGGACCACTCCGCCGCGCGGGTGGAATACCGCGAGGCCGCTGCCGATCTCCTCCGGAAACGAGAACAGATCGAGCTCGGCACCGAGTCGCCGGTGATCGCGGCGCTCCGCCTCCTCGAGGAAGGTCAGATAGGCCTGCAGGTCGTCCTTGCTCGACCACGCGGTGCCGTAGATGCGCTGCAGTTGCTCATTGGCCTGGTCGCCTAGCCAGTAGGCCGCGGCCGTGCGCATCAGGCGCACCGCGTTCGGCGCGATGTAGCGAGTGCTCGGGACGTGCGGCCCGCGGCACAGGTCGCCCCAGCACCGCTCACCCGTCTTCGCATCGACGTTGTCGTAGATCGTGAGTTCGGCACCGCCGACCTCCATGACCTCGGCGCCGCCCTCGCTACCGATCAGCCGCAACTTGAACGGCTCGCCGGTGAGTTCGCGACGGGCGTCATCCTCGGTCACGACCCGGCGGCGGAAGCGCTGGCCGGACTTGATGATGGCCTGCATCCGCTTCTCGAGTGCCGCGAGGTCCTCCGGGGTGAACGGCCGCCCCACGCCGAAGTCGTAGTAGAAGCCGTCCTTGATCGGCGGGCCGATGCCGAGCTTCGCGTCGGGGAACTCCTGCTGCACCGCCTGGGCGAGCACGTGCGCGCAGGAGTGCCGCAGAACCGCGAGCCCCTCGGGGTCGGCGGCCGTGACCGGTTCGACCACGTCTCCGGCAGCCAGCGGATAGTCGAGGTCGCGCAAGACGCCGTTCACCCGCGCCACCAGGACGGAGCGGTCGCCACCGAAGAGCTCGATGGCACCGGCGCCCTCGGGCACCTCGGTGCTCACCCCGGCTACTTCGACGCGGATGGCGGACATAGGACCAGATGCTAGTGGGCGTGCAGCACCCGGCTGCCGCTCGTGGGCCGCTGATGCGACGGTGGGCGATACTGGGTTCGAACCAGTGACCCCTCGCGTGTGAAGCGAGTGCTCTACCACTGAGCTAATCGCCCGTCAGTTGCGCAAGGCTACCAGCCCCGCGCACCCGTCACGGGTCCGAGTTGTCCGCGCAGCGGGCGGCGAACAGCTCTCGCACCGCCGACGTCACCGGGCCCACCGCGAGGTCCCGGTCATCAACGCGCACGACCGGATGCACATCGCGGGTGGATGAGGTGATGAAGACCTCGTCGGCCTTGTGAATCGCATCGAAGCGCAGGTCAGCCTCGAGCACCGGCCACCACTCGAGAAGCAGTTCGCGCGTGATGCCGGGCAGGCATCCGCTACTCAACGGAGGCGTCAGAACCACCCCGTCGACCGCAATGAATACGTTCGTCGCCGTGCCCTCGCACAGCTGCCCACGCGTGTTGGCCAAGATCGCCTCGCTCGCCCCGCGGGCACGAGCATCCGCGAGCGCGTGCACGTTGTCGGCGTACGCCGTGCACTTCACCCCGGCCAGTGCGCTGTGCTCGTTGCGCGGCCACGGCACTGTGGCGACCGTCGTCGTGTCAGGCCACGGATCCATGGCCGTGAGCGCGATCACGAGGGTCCCGGGCCCGCTCACGCGATCGCTGCTGAGCGGCCCGGCACCCGAGGTCACCGTGATGCGCAGGCGCCCGAGTCGGCACGGCTCATGGGCCAGCACGTCCCCTGTGGCGGTCCGCACGGCGTCGAGGTCGATGTCGCCGAGTCCGAGGGTCGTCGCCGACCGCTGCAGCCGGGCGAGGTGGCGGCCGAGGGCGAAGGACACCCCGTCGACGACCTTGAGTGTTTCGAAGACTCCGTCGGCGACGGTGAAGCCGTGGTCGAAGACCGACACCCGCGCATCCGCAGCTGGCAGCAGATCACCCACGAGGCGATCCCCCGGCCTCGGCAACTCACCGACGAAGCACACACCGCTCACGGTTCGTCAGCCTCCCACACCCCGCCCGCGACACCGGTGAGCCGACGGGCCTTGAGTTCGGTCTCGTCCCACTCCCGCTCCGGCGACGACCCCCAGGTGATGCCGGCACCGGTGCCGAAGCGCACGGTGCCGTCACCGGGGCACCAGAAGGTCCGGATCGCGACGGCGAGTTCGGCCTCGCGGGTGTCGGCGTCGACCCATCCGATCGCCCCGCAATAGACCCCGCGCGATGCGGTCTCGACGTCGCCGATGATCCGCAGTGCACTCGACTTCGGCGCACCGGTCACCGAGCCGGGCGGGAACGTCGCACCGATGATGTCGGACCAACCCGCACCCGCGCGGATGTCCCCGGCGACCCGCGAGACCAGATGCACCAGACCGGGGTGCACCTCGAGAGCGAGCAGATCCGGCACGTGCACGGTGCCGGTCCGGCATACCGCCGACAGGTCGTTGCGCACGAGGTCGACGATCATCACGTTCTCCGCGCGGTCCTTGTCGGTGAGGTCCGCCGCGGTGCGGCCCGTCCCCTTGATAGGGCCGGACACCAGGCGGTCGCCCGAGCGGCTCAGGAACAGCTCGGGGGACGCGCTCACCACGGCGAGGCCGGGCAGTCGCACGAAGCCGCCGTACGGCGCCGGATTCCCGACGCGGAGGAGGACGTGCAGGCCGCCGACATCGGCGCGGTCGGCGTACGGGATCGGCGCGCTCAGGACCCGGCATACGTTCGCCTGGTAGACATCGCCAGCGGCGATCCGGTGCCGGACCTCCTCGACCGCGGCGACGTACGCCCCGCGGTCCGCCGAGGTGGTCCACGTGGATCGCTCCGGGCCCCACCAGGGTCCGGCGACGTCGGTCGCTTCGCCACGCTCCCAGTGCGCGAACCGCGCGCACACCGGCGGGCCGTCGTACGGCAGCACGACCGCCCAGCGGCCCCCGCGGTCGAGGGCGCCTAGGTCGTCGGTGACCTCGCACAGTCCGGTCGCGTTGAGGCCGCCGAATCGGGCGGCTGGCGGGAGTGCGGGGAGCACCGGGCCATTGTGGTCCCCCGGCCATGCGGTATCGTCATGCGGCCGGGTGATTGCTTTTCACCCCACGCGGACGTAGCGCAGTTGGTAGCGCATCACCTTGCCAAGGTGAGGGTCGCGGGTTCGAGTCCCGTCGTCCGCTCGCATCACATCGCCGGTGGAGTGGCCGAGAGGCGAGGCAACGGCCTGCAAAGCCGTGTACACGGGTTCAAATCCCGTCTCCACCTCATTCCCTCACGGTGTCAAAACGAGCCGGAAGATGAAGCGTTTTGACACCGTGAGGTATTAGGGCTGTTTGCGCTGCGCGGCTGCGTCGACCAGGGGGTCGAGGATGCCAGCGATCCCGGGGGCGAGGGCTTCGGCGTACGACGCCGTCAGATGGTCACCGTCACGGAACACGATCCGGTTCGCCCGGATCACCGGGCAGCGGTCGAGGTAGCAGATCCCGTCGTTGAAGTCGACGACGTCCACACCCGGCAGGCCCCGCACGATGTCGACGTCGACCGAGTCCGGCGGCACCACGGCGTCGCGCGGCTGGTCGCACACGCTGGCATCCGAGGCGTTGCGGTCGATACACAGGATCGGGTCCCGCGGCAGCGAGGGCGTGTCATGGACGACGATCAGCGTCGCCCCGGTGCCGGTAACCGCGGCCGCCAGTTGACGCCAGCCCTCGGCCCACAGCGCATCGGCCGGGGCACCCGTGACGACCGCACCGGCGGAGTCGACCAGCGTGGTCGGCTTGATCGAGGTCGCGATGACGGCGTCGGGTCCGTCGGGACCGCTGAAGGACGCGAGTACGCCCTGCCGCCACGTATCGCACTCGGTGTACGGCCGCTTGTACGACGTCAGCCACGGGGTCACCTCAGGCGCCGGGCACCCGGTCTTGGTGTACGACTCCACCCGCCACCCCTGCTGCTCGCCGATAAGGTCGAGTGCCGAGATCCACTGACCGGCGTGGGGGGGGGGCGCCCGCCGGGCACCCCCCCGACCCC
>JBILVH010000290.1:0-2630 GCA_044370555.1 Candidatus Nanopelagicales bacterium | reverse complement strand
AAAGCACCTGGCCGCCGGCGAGGAGTGCACGCGCTGCGGGGCGTAGGCCGCGAGCAGGGGTACGAGTTCATCGGCCTGCCGCCCGCCTTTGCGGGTCAGGGGCCGCTCGTTGTCGTCGTCACCGTCGAAGTCGACGCGCTTGACTGCCTGCGCATGCCGGACGAGCACCAGCGGGGATGTCGCGGGTGCGGCTGCGGCGTCGCGCACCAACTGCACGTCGCGCGGGTAGGTCAGTAGTTCGGCCACCTCCTCGATCGGGACCCAGCGGGTTTCGTCCACCTCGTCATCGGGTCGATGCACCCCGGGCACACCGACCTCGGCCGTCCAGTACTCCACGACCTTCGGCCGACCGTCGACGGTGTACTTCATCCGGGGGAGGGGGGCGCGTAGCGCCGGAGTGATGCCGGCCTCCTCCTCGCACTCCCGCACCGTTGCAGCAAGCACGTGCTCGTCTGCGTCGAGTTTGCCCTTCGGAAGTGACCAGTCGTTACGGGCGGCACGATGAACGACGAGCACCTCGCGGCCACCGGTGATGGTGCGCAGCACTACTACTCCGGCCGCCCGGATCGGCGTTGTGACGGTGGCCATGTCGTCAGGTAGGTCGATTCCGTTTGTAGTCACGTCGCACCTGCGGCCATAACTGCGCGAACACTGCGCGCAGCCGCAATTCCTCAACCCCCTCGACTCCGTGCAGAGTGCCGAGTGCGAAGCCGGTCTCGGCATCCACCGCACCGTCGCGGAGTCGCTCGCGCAGCGCCTCCTGGCAGACGTACGCATCCTGGTGCGATCCGAGGAGTTCGGTGACGTCTGCGAGGCGGGCGGCGATGTGCTGGACGTGCGGCCCTAGCACTGGCGCGACGGCTTCGGCGGTGTAGCGCGCACGCTTCGCATGGATCCGGGCCTCGTGCCACTGGGCGCTCGGTGAGGTCCGGTCCAACTCCCGAACGGCACGCGACAGGCGGCGAAACGATCGGTGGAGAAGCGCCGGCAGCACCTCGCTGCAGGGCTGGTCTGCCGCGGACGTGGTGGCCGGTCGTTCCGCCGCGATGATGAGCGCTTCGAGGAGGTCGAGGTAGCGCTCACTTCGGACAGCGGTCAGGGCTTGGTCTCGCGCACCGGCGAGATGTGCCGCGAACCATGGGGAGAGCGCTGC
Organism: Candidatus Nanopelagicales bacterium; assembly: GCA_044370555.1. Classification (GTDB taxonomy): domain Bacteria; phylum Actinomycetota; class Actinomycetes; order S36-B12; family S36-B12; genus CAINMH01. The sequence continues at coordinate 1,477 of JBILVH010000290.1, read as the reverse complement.
TCGCGCGCGCTCGGCATCGTGCGGATCGAGTTGATCCGCGTGCCCGAGGAGACGTTCGGCGATGACCTCGGTGTCCCGGGCACGGCCGAGTTCGCCGGCGAGCCATCCGAGCTCCGCCCGCAGGTGCCCCGACCATTCCGGATCGACCAGGTCGCGGAAGGTGTGCAAGCAACTGCGGATGCGGCGGGCGGCGACGCGCATCTGGTGCACAGCGTCGGGCAGGTCGCGACGTAGTCGCACATCCTGCGCGAGAATCCGTCGGGTGTGTGTGGCGAGTAGGGCTCGCAGCGCATCACGTGCGGGGGCGTGACGGTGCGGCCACGGAAGGTCGGGTACGTCCGGCGCAGCGGCGGCGCGCGGACCGAGTGCGCTCGCCGCCTTGCTCACCTGGCCCGGGATCGCGCCCTCGGCGACGAGCAACGCGACGACGTCGTCGAGTACTGATTCGTCGATCTGGTCGTCAACCTCGACGCCCTCGACTTCGATCTCCCGGAACACGGCTGCGACTCGACCACCGTCAAGGATCGACACCGTGTCGTCGACGAGTTCGGCGACGACCGTACCGGCCGCATTGAGTAGCCGATGCGGGGTCCGCTCGGTGCGAAGGGTGACGACGGGAACTAGGTCCGCGCGTCGGACCAGCGCGTGCACGATGTCGCGGAGTTCGGCCGGGACTGCGCCGACCTCGCCACGTGCGAGCGGAACCTGCAACTCGTCGCGGGCATCGCCGCCGCCGGGAACCTTCAGGTGCCAGCCTTCATCGGCTCCGCCGACCCTGCGCCGCAGCGTGTACCCCCAGCGGAACAGCCTCAGATCGGGAGTGTCGTGGTAGGTGGCCTCCATGTGAATGACGGGCTCGCTCTCCACCGCAGCCACGCCCCAGCTCGACCCGGCGAGTGTCGGCAGCCGAAAGAGCGCATGCACCCGGAGCTTGCGCTCGATCTCCGTGTGCGTCTTCACCCCGGACGACCCGAACCCGTTTTGAGGGCGATGAGCGTCTCCTGGAAGTCGCGCAGTGGACGACCCTGGGAGTCGGTGTGCCGTCGCAGCCACCGGCCGTCGGGCTGCAGGTGCCACGCGGACGTGCCCTCGTCCAATGCAAGGTCGAACAGCGCACCGATCTCGCGCAACTGCTCGGGAGCCTTGAGGAGGACCAACGACTCAACGCGCCTGTCGAGGTTGCGGTGCATGAGGTCCGCCGACCCGATCCAGACCTCAGTGGCGCCTCCGTTGAGGAATTCGTACGCCCTGGAATGCTCCAGGAAACGGCCGAGGATGCTGACCGCGCGTATGTTCTCGCTGAGTCCTTCGACTCCGGCCTTGACCGCACAGATTCCGCGCACCCAGATCGCGACGGGCACCCCTGCGCGGGAGGCCCGGTAGAGCGCGTCGATGATCCGTTCGTCGACAATCGAATTGCACTTGAACCTGATGCGAGCCGGTCGGCCAGCCACATGATGCGCAATCTCGCGCTCGA
>JBILVH010000230.1:0-3321 GCA_044370555.1 Candidatus Nanopelagicales bacterium | reverse complement strand
GGAGCGACCAGGAGACGGTTGTAGGTGGTGTTCATCGAGTAGCCCGACAGCACGTTGAACAGGTCGCTGACGTCGTCGCCCACCTCCGGATCGCACGTCAGCAGGCCGAAGTCCTCGTAGAGTCGCGCGGTCTTCGGGTGGTAGTTGCCGGTGCCGATATGGCAGTAGCGCCGCAATTGGTCACCGTCGTTGCGGACGACCATCGATAGTTTGCTGTGGGTCTTGAGGCCGACTAGGCCGTACACGACGTGGGCGCCGACCTCCTCCAACTTGCGGCCCCACTCGATGTTGTTCTGCTCGTCGAAGCGCGCCTTGATCTCCACGAGGGCGAGGACCTGCTTGCCCGCTTGCGCGGCATCGATGAGGGCGTCGACGATCGGTGAGTCGCCGCTCGTGCGGTAGAGCGTCTGTTTGATGGCGAGTACGTGCGGGTCGCGCGCCGCCTGCTCGAGGAACAGCTGGACGCTGGTCGAGAAAGAGTCGTACGGGTGGTGCAGCAGGATGTCGCGCTCGCGCACGGCGGCGATCACGTCTGGCGGGGTCGCCGACTCGACCTCCGCGAGGTCGCGGTTGGTGCGCGGGATGAATGTGGGCTGCTTCAGATCGGCCCGGTCCACCGCGTAGACGGACCACAGCCCGGTCAGATCGAGTGGGCCTGGTAGCCGGAACACCTCTTGGTCCGTGACCTCGAGTTCTTCGACCAGCAGGTTCAGCACGTGGGGGTCGATCGAGTCGTCGACCTCGAGTCGTACGGGCGGCCCGAAGCGGCGCCGGAGTAGTTCGCGCTCCAGGGCCTGCAGGAGGTTCTCGGCGTCGTCCTCCTCGACTTCGACGTCCTCGTTGCGCGTGATGCGGAAGGTGTGACGCTGGAGGACCTCCATTCCGGGGAACAGGTCGTCGAGGTGCGCTGCGATGAGGTCCTCGAGCGGGACGAAGCGAGAGTCGTCCACGGCGATGAATCGCGGGAGCAGCGGTGGGACCTTCACGCGGGCGAAGAGTTCGGTACCGGTCACGGGGTTGCGCACGACCACTGCGAGATTCAGGGACAGTCCGCTGATGTACGGGAAGGGATGCGACGGGTCCACGGCGAGCGGGGTGAGAATGGGAAACACCCGCTGGTCGAACATCTCGTTCAGGGTGGCCTGCTCGGCGAGCGTGAGCTCCTCCCAGCGCAGCAGTTCGATGCCGTCGCGGGCCAACTGCGGGCGGACCTCCCCACCGAAGACTCGCGCCTGACGTAGTTGGAGCTCGTGCGACTTGGCCCAGATCGCCTCTAGTACCTCGCGTGGCATGAGCCCACTCGCGGCGCGCACGGCGATGCCCGTCGCCATGCGCCGCTTGAGGCCGGCGACCCGCACCATGAAGAACTCGTCGAGGTTGCTCGCGAAGATCGCGAGGAACTTCGCGCGCTCGAGGATCGGCAAGGACGGATCCTCCGCGAGTTCGAGGACGCGCTCGTTGAAGGCGAGCCAGGAGAGTTCGCGATCAAGGAACCGGTCGGGTGGCAGGTCTCCCGTGTCGTCCGGGTGCATCGGCTCGGGAAAGGCAGCGGGCACGTCGCTCACGGGGAGGCCCACTGGGCTCGGATCCGCGAGGGCGGGCTCAGGCGTCGGTGTCCCGGCGGCTGCCGACTGCTGCGACTCCACGGAAGTCATGGTTGCACATCGCCGGACCCTCGATGGTCGGTCTCAGGTGACGAACGGGTGACCTCCCGATGACCTACGGGCGCCGCGGAGTACTGCACATCGCGGTCCCACACCACGAACCCCAACCGCTGGTACAAGTCGATCGCGCGCAGATTGGAGGAGTCCACGTAGAGCATCGCCTCGGTCAGGCCCAGACCGCGGAGGTGCCGTAGGCCGGTGAGCAGCAGCGGGGCTCCGAGTCCGCGCCCGAGGTCCGGGTCGACTGCGATGACGTAGACCTCACCGATCCGGGAGTGCCCGTGGTCGTGCGGATGGCCGTCGCTGAGGTGATCGTGCGGATGGTCTCCGTGGTCGCCAGTGTGAGCGTGCGCGTGGTCGGCGCCACCGCCGTGCACCTTCGTCCAGTGGAACCCGGCCATGCGTCCGTCCCGCTCTGCGACGAAGAAGCCCGCCGGGTCGAACCACCGCTCCGACATGCGGAGGCGGAGGTCGGCGATGTCCCACGACCCCTGGTCGGGCAGGTCGACGAACGCGGCTGCGTTGAGGTGCACCCACTCGTTGTCATCGAGACTGGGCAGGAAGGTCCGGATCCGTACGTCGGGGGGCGTCTCTATCTCGGGGAGAGGTGCGAGCAACGAACGTCGCATCTGCAGGAGTTCGCGAACCCTATGGAAGCCCATCGCCCGCGCGAGTTCGTCGGAGCCCGAGTGTCGACCGTGCGCCCAGAGACGCAGCCGCGGGGACATGGGGATCAAGTGCTGCTCGACCAGCATTCGCCCGACGCCCCGGCGCCGCGCCGACGGAAGAACGGCGAGTTCGGCGCTGCCTCCTGCAACGACGTCGGTGGTGTCGAGGTGAGCGTAGGCAATCACGGATCCGGCGGCGTCGCGTGCGAGTAGGTGGACGTCATGAGCGTCACCACCAGCGCGCAGGTGGAGGAGCACATGCTCGGAAAGTGGGCTCACTCCGTCGCAGAGCGTGACCTCGTCGACGAGCCGGACCACGTCAGCGATCTGCTGCGGGGCGAGGCGACTTAGCCGCTCTACCTCGGCGGCAGGCACCTCAGCGGACCCGGTCGCTCGTGGCGGCGTCAGCGTCGTCGTGGTCCGCACCATCCGCATCATCGAGTGTGGCGCGGGTCGCGTCGTCGGTACGAAGCGGCACGAATCGATAGCCGACGTTGCGCACGGTCCCGATGAGTTGCTCGTGCTCCGACCCGAGTTTGGCCCGCAGTCGACGTACATGCACGTCCACCGTGCGCGTGCCACCGAAGTAGTCGTACCCCCACACGTCCTGGAGTAGTTGTTGCCGGGTGAAGACGCGGCCGGGGTGCTGTGCGAGGTAGCGGAGAAGTTCGAACTCCTTGAAGGTGAGGTCGAGGACCCGGCCGCGCAGGCGGGCGGTGTACCCGGCCTCATCGATGGTGAGGTCGCCGCGGCGGATCTCGGGATCGTCCGCGTCGTCCCCGGTCGCTCCGACGCGGCTCGTACAGAGGCGTAGACGCGCCTCGACCTCGGCCGGTCCCGCGGAGTCGAGCAGGACTTCGTCGGCGCCCCAGTCGGTCTGCACCGCGCTGAGACCTCCCTCGGTGAGGATCACGACGAGCGGGACGGCGATGCCGGTCTGGCGGATGAGCCGCGTCAACGCGCGCACCTGCGGGAGGTCACGGCGGCCG
>JBILVH010000002.1:0-24901 GCA_044370555.1 Candidatus Nanopelagicales bacterium | reverse complement strand
GGCGGTCGAGATCGCAGTTCGTCACAAGCGCCCCGACACCCGGCATGCGCACCTGACCGCCGTGCGTGTGACCGGCGAGCATCAGGTCAGCACCGTCGCCGGCCATCGCGTCGAGCACCCGACGGTACGGCGCGTGCGCCACTCCGAGGCGGAGGTCCGCGTCGACGGCGAAACGACCGGCGACGCGCGAATAGTCGTCGCGACCGATGTGCGGATCATCGACACCGCGCAGATCGATCGTGCGCTGGCCGACCTGCAGCAAACCGCGGCTGTTCGACAAATCCAGCCACGACTCGCTCAGGCCCCGCACCAGATCAGGCCACGGCAGCGCCGGGCGGCCTTGATCGAGACCGGACGGGCCGAAGAGGTACTTCAGTGGGTTGATCACGCGCGGGGCGAAGTAGTCATTGGACCCGAGCACGAATGCGCCGGGTACGCCCAGCAATGGGTCAAGGGCTGCCAGCGCCGTGGGCACCGCCTCGGGATGGGCGAGGAAGTCCCCGGTCACGATGACCGCGTCGGGGCGCAACTCCGCCAGCGAGCGCACCCAGTCAGCGGTGCTGCGACGGCCGGGTGTGAGGTGCAGATCGGACAGGTGCAGGATGCGCAGACCACCACCGTCGACGGGCACCCGTACGCGCCGCAGCCGGTGCTGACGGGCCTCCCAGGCCGCGTAGGCCGTTCCGGCTGCGATCAGCCCGGCCGCGATCATCGCGGGGCTCTTCACGGGCACGTTCTATGGTCGCACGGCGCAGGGCGCTGGTGTCCCGGCGTACGACAGGATGGGCCCATGGCACTCAAGGAGCAATTGCAGTCCGATCTCACCACGGCCATGAAGGCCCAGGACAAGGTCACCCTCGACACGATCCGCATGGTGCTGACCGCCATCACGAATGCCGAGGTGGCTGGGTCCACCGCACGAGCGCTGAGCGATGACGACGTGATCGGGGTCCTCTCGAGCGAGGCCAAGCGTCGTCGCGAGGCCGCGGACGTCTACGCCGATGCTGGCGAGCAGGAGCGGGCGTCGGCGGAGCGCGCCGAGCTCATGGTGATCGAGCGCTACCTCCCCGCCGCACTGACTGACGACGAGGTACGCGCACTCGTCGCGGCGGCGGTCGCTGAGGTGGCGGCGTCGGGTGGCACGGGCCCGAAGGCGATGGGCGCGGTGATGAAGATCGTGCAGCCGCAGATCCGCGGCCGCGCTGACGGCGCGCAGGTCGCTGCGCTGGTCAAGGACGCACTGGCCTGATCAACCAGCCGATGGTTCACCCGTCGGCTCGTCGGTCGGTGTCGGCTCGACGGTCGGTGTCGGCTCCACCGTGGGTGTTGGTTCCACGGTCGGTGTCGGCGACGGGGTGGGACTCGGTGTCGGCGACGGGGTGGGACTCGGTGTCGGCGTGGGCGTGGGCGTGGAATCCGTCGGCTCCGGAGTCGGACTCGGGGTGGGCTCCGGCGTCGGACTCGGACTTGGCGACGGATCGATGTCGGGTCCGGGCGTGATCGTCCCGCGGGCCGGGCGCAGACCGCCCAGCGCCTGCAACTCGAAGTCCCTCGGAGGCGTGCCGAGTAGGGCACCCACCATCGACTCGCGCCAGATCGGCCCGGGTATCGCGGATCCGTAGACGGTCGCGTAGTAGGTGCCGTTGATCGTCACGTCGGCCATCGGGAACTTGTAGCCGCCCCGCGGGTCGCCCGTCCACACGGCCGCGGCGAGGTCAGGCGTGAAGCCGACGAACCACACCGCGGCGTTGTCGTTCGTCGTGCCAGTCTTGCCCGCGGCGGGCCGGTCGGCCAGGCTCATCGCGGCACCGGTTCGGTACGGTGTGGATCCGTCGATGACGGCGGTCATTGTGGCGGTGACCGCGTCGGCGACATCGCGAGGGATCACCTGACGACAGTCGGCTCGAGGTACTGGGACGTCGTTGCCGTTGCGGTCCGTGATCTCAATGATTGCGATCGGCTTGCAGAACACTCCGTGGTTCGCGAAAGCCGCGTAGGCACCTGCCATCGACAGCGGCGAGACCTCCATTGTCCCGAGAGTGAACGACGGTACGCGGAGCAGCGGTTCGCCGTTCGCACGCTTGACCCCGAGTGACTCGGCGAGTTCAGCCGTTCGGCACAGCCCTATGCGCTCGGCAAGGGTGAGGAAGTAGGTGTTGGCAGAGACCGCCATGGCGGTGGTCATGTCGTACGTGCCCGATCCAGTGGAGTTATTGAACGTCAGGTCACCGAATGACTCGCCGGTGGTGCAGTTCTTGAAGTTGGTGAAAGTCTTGGGTGTGGGCGCCTCGATCATCTCCAGCGGTGACACGCCGGCCTCGAGTGCAGCGGCAGCCGTGAATACCTTGAAGGTGGACCCGGCCTGCATGCCGATGGTGCCTCCGTACTGTGCGTCGACGTTGAAGTTGTACGTCGTCACACCCCTGCCGCTGACTCCCCAATCGCGGTTCTGAGCCATCGCCACGATGCGCCCCGTGCCCGGCTCGACCATCGAGATGGCTGCGGCGCGCTGACTCGGATCGCGATTAGGGATGTACTTCGACACGGCGGCACTTGCCGCTTCTTGGGCGCGCGGCTGCAACGTGGTCCGGATCGTGAGACCGCCTCGCCGCAGCAGTGCCTCGCGCTCTGCGGGCGATTCCCCGAAAGCAGGATCATTGCGCATCACCTGCAGGACATAGTCACAGAAGAACGGGGCGTACGACGACGTGCAACCGTTGCTCACCGTAGACGGCCTGAGCGTGCCTTCGATCGGCACAGATGCCGCGGTGCTCGCCTCTGCCCGTGTGATGTAGCCAAGGTCGGCCATCCGCTGCAGCACGACATTGCGGCGGGTCTGGGAGAGGTCGGGGTTGCGTGTCGGATCGTATGCCGTCGGCGCCTGCACGATCCCCGCGAGCGTTGCCGCCTCCGCGAGTGTCAGATCGGCGGCGGGTTTGCTGAAATACCGCCGTGCTGCGGCTTCGACCCCGTAGGCACCCGCACCGAAGTAGGCGATGTTCAGGTAGCGCTCGAGGATCTCCTCCTTGGAGTATCTGCGCTCCAGGCCGAGTGCGTAGCGAATCTCGCGGAGCTTGCGTGACGGCGTGCGACCCCGCGCTGCCTCGAGTTCCTCGCCGGTGGTCGCCGCCGCGATCAGAACGTTCTTGACGTACTGCTGGGTGAGAGTGGAGCCACCCTGCACGATCTGCCCGCTGGTGGAGTTGGAGACGAACGCGCGCACCGTGCCACGCAGGTCCATCCCGCTGTGCTCGAGGAACCTGGAATCCTCGATCGCCACGATGGCCTCGCGCATCACAGGTGCGACTGACGTGAGCGGGACCTCGACCCGGTTCTGGTAGAACACCGTGGCGAGAACCGACCCGTCGGCGGCGAGCACGGTCGACTGCTGCGGGAGCGGAGGTTCCCTCAGTTGGTCCGGGACGCTCTCGAAACTCGTCACCGCCTGGTTGGTCAGTGCGCCCGCCCCCACGACGATCGGCAGGGTCATCGCAGCCAGCACCGCACCGCACAGCAGGGCAATGCCCAGCAGCGCGGGGATTCGGGCCAGGAGTCGGGACATTGACGCCAGGGTACGTGAGCGCGGGCGCGGATCCGTTGTCCACAGTTGGCGTATATAGCGACGGGTCCTTGCCCGCTATGGCCTGAACAGACTAATGTGTCTGTACCTGAATTGACCTGTTGTCACTCCCTGCGCCCGGCGTAGCGTCCCGCGTGACCGCACAGGGCCGGGGAGTTCCACCCAGGGAGGATGCGCCACATGATGAACGTGGACTGGACCGCGCAGGCGGCATGCCGGACTGCTGACCCTGATGCGCTGTTCGTCCAGGGGGCGGCCCAGAACCGCGCCAAGGTCATCTGTGCGAGTTGCCAGGTCCGCACCGAGTGCCTAGCCGACGCCCTTGACAATCGGGTGGAGTTCGGAGTGTGGGGTGGCATGACCGAGCGCGAGCGGCGCGCCCTGCTGCGCCAGCGCCCCAACGTCACGTCGTGGTCGCGGCTCCTCCACGCTGCGCGCGAGGAGTACGACCGCACCTTCGACCGCCGCACCCGCTCGGCCGGCTGACCTCAGGCCCCGTGGCTGAGGCGCTCACCTATCCCCCGCAGGCCGACAAGGTCGTGCACGTCCTCGCCTAGTGCGGGCACCGCAACTACCGGAACGTCGGGGTGTGCCGCGATGAAGCGCTCCGTGAGGGTGTGCTGCCGGTCTGATTCATCACGCCGCCGCGCATGCAGTGTGAGTAGGTCGATGACCATCGGATCCCCGCCTTCTTCGGCGAGCGTTGCCGCGGCAGCCCTGGCCCGGTCAGCCGTCAGGTCGCCGCCGCGCAGTGGCTGCATGCGATTGACCACGAGTCCGGCAAGCGGCATACCCTCGGCCTGTAGCCGGTCGACGAAGTAGGAGGCCTCCCGCAGGGCATCGCGCTCAGGTGCGGCCACTACGACGAATGCCGTCTGGCGATCGGCAAGCAGTGCGTACGTCGCATCGGCCCGTTCGCGGAATCCGCCGAACATCGTGTCGACCGCTCCGACGAAGGTGCCGAGATCGGCGAGCAGTTGTGCGCCCAGGATCTTGGTGAGGACTCCGGCGAACAGGCCGAAACCTGCCCCGACGAGCCGTCCGAGTCCGCGGCCGGCCCCGCGCGCTGGCGCGGTGAGGATCCTGATGAACCGCCCGTCGAGGAAGGAACCGAGGCGTGCGGGAGCGTCGAGGAAGTCGAGGGCTGAACGCGACGGCGGGGTGTCCACGATGATGAGATCCCACGAGCCGTCCCGATTAGCCTGCGCGTGAAGTTGCGACAACTTCTCCATCGCCATGTATTCCTGGGTACCCGCGAAGCTGGACGATAGTGCTTGGTAGAAGGGGTTAGCGAGGATCTGGGTTGCGCGCTCTTTGTCGGCGTGACTTTGCACCACCTCGTCGAACGTGCGCTTCATGTCCAGCATCATGGCGTTCAGAGATCCCCGGGAATCCGGTCCCGCGACGCCGGGCACCTGGCGCGGCGTGTTGTCGAGCGTGGATAGGCCCATCGCCTGTGCAAGTCGACGGGCGGGGTCGATCGTGAGGACGCAGACGTCGCGCCCTGCCTCAGCCGCGCGCAGTGCGAGTGCGGCGGCCGTTGTGGTCTTGCCCACTCCGCCCGAGCCGCAGCACACGATGATGTGGATGCTCCGGTCGCGGAGCAGGTCGTCGACGGTGAAGGGCTCGGCGGTCAGTTCGGGCAGATCCGTCGGCGTGGTCGTGCTCATGCCATGCCCTGCTCGCGGAGCGCGGCGGCGAGTTGGCGCAGCGCGGCGGCATCGATACCACCGGGCACGACCGGCAGCTCGTAAATCGGCTGTCCTAGCGCCGCAATACGTTGCCGCTCCGTCCTTTCGAGGAGTACGCGGTCGCTGTGATCGCGCGCTTCGTCGACGAGTGCGTCGATGAGTGCGGCCTTCTTCTTCGCGAGCCCGACCGCGGCGAGTCCCTTCGCGATGCGATCGCGGTCGGGGTCGGCGAGTAGGTCGTCGCTGGCCATCTGCGGCCGTGTCATATTCACGACGATGCCACCTACCGGCAGAGCCGCATCGCGCAGTTCGTTGACCCCGTCGATCGTCTCCTGCACCGGCATCTCCTCGAGCAAGGTGACGAGGTGTACTGCGGTCCGCGGCGAGCGCAGCACCGCCATGACTCCGTCGGCCTGCGACCGGATGGGGCCAACCTTGGCCAGGCCGGCGACCTCCGTGTTCACGTTGAGGAAGCGCGTGATGCGTCCGGTCGGCGGTGCATCGACGACGACCGCGTCGTACGCGCCGCGCATGCCCTTGTCCTTGCGGCGCACCAGTTCGCACGCCTTGCCCGTGAGCAGCACATCGCGCAGACCCGGGGCGATGGTCGTCACGAAGTCGACCGCACCCATCTTGCGCAGGACAGAACCTGCACGCCGAAGGTTGTAGAACAGTTCGAGGTACTCCAGCAGCGCCTCTTCCGGATCCACGGCCAGGGCCCACACCTCGCCGCCTCCCGCAGTGGTGGCGATCCGCCTCTCCTCGTGGGGCAAGGGTGGGGTATCGAAGAGTTGAGCAATGCCCTGCCGGCCCTCAACCTCCATCAGCATCACCCGGCCGCCCTCACCGGACAAGGCAAGGGCCAGAGCGGCCGCGACCGTGGTCTTGCCCGTGCCGCCCTTGCCGCTCACCACGTGCAGCGTCGCTGCGCCGGCGTCCGTTCGGGTTGGCACATATCGAGCCTAGTCCGCGTGGAGCGACCGATCATGTTCGCTGCCTCCGCACTCGCGCTAGGGTCGTGCCATGACGGCTTGGGAGTACGTGACGGTCCCCCTGCTGGTGCACGCCACCAAGCAGATCCTCGACACCTGGGGTGCGGACGGGTGGGAGTTGGTACAGGTCGTACCCGGACCCAACTCCGAGAACCTCGTGGCCTATCTGAAGCGACCGAAGCAATGAGCACCGAGCAGCGGCTTGCCGATCTCGGAATCACGCTCCCCGAGGTTGCTGCACCAGTGGCCGCGTACGTGCCTGCGGTGCTCAGCGGCTCGTATGTCTACACGGCCGGCCAGTTGCCACTTGTCGAGGGTTCGCTCATGGCGACCGGTCGCCTCGGAGTCGACGTCGACATTGATACGGCAGCCGCCTGTGCGCGTGTGAGTGCACTCAATGGGCTCGCGGCCGTCAGATCGGTAATCGGCTCACTCGATCGTGTCGTGCGTATCGTCAAGGTCGTCGGATTCGTGGCGAGTGACCCGTCTTTCACGGCGCAGTCTGCTGTCGTCAACGGGGCGAGCGAAGTACTTCTTGATGTCTTCGGTGATGCGGGCCGTCACGCCCGCTCGTCGGTCGGCATGGCAGTGCTACCGCTCAATGCACCGGTGGAGATCGAACTCATCGTCGAGGTTTCCGCCTGACCTCTATGGACCAGCAGAGCTCAGTGCCCCCGGCGCTCGACGCCGCCACCGTGGTGTTGTTGCGTGACGGCGTTCAGGGACTCGAGGTCTACCTCATGCGTCGTGTCGCGGCGATGCGGTTCGCACCGGGCATGTACGTCTTTCCGGGTGGCCGCGTCGAGGACCGGGATTACGGCGATGTCCCCGTGTCGGGTGCCCCGGACCTCCGGGGAGCCTCGGGTGATGCGGTGCTCGCGCGCGCACTGACCGTGTGCGCCGCACGCGAGACGTTTGAGGAGACCGGCGTCCTCATCACGACTCCGTCGGCTGTCGCAAACGAGTCGAGTCGCACCGAAATCGAGTCGGGCGGTGATTTTGCCTCACTCCTGCGCGGACTTTCCGCGCGAGTCGATGCTCGCGCCTTGCCGATGTGGGCGCACTGGGTGACGCCCGAGATCGAGTCGAAACGCTTCGATGTGCGCTTCTATGTGGCCGCCGTACCAGCCGGTCAGTCAGTGCGGGATGTGTCGGGAGAGGCCGATCACGTGCGCTGGATCCGCCCAGCCGATGCGCTGGCACTGCACGCCGCCGGCGAGTTGCCAATGTTGCCGCCCACCTCGGCCACACTCGCCGACCTTGAGGTTTTCGGGTCCGCGGCCGCTGCCGTTGCGCACGCTGTGCATCGCACCGTCGAGCCGCTCCTCCCGCACCGAGCCGCGGATGGCAGGTGGTCGATCATCCACGCATACGACCGCTCGGTGATTCACCCCGTTACCGAGGCGCGCATCATCTCCGAGGTTGCCGGTGTTCGGCGTACCGGTCCGGGCGGTGTTTCCGCGTGAGCGGCCTTGCGATCCCGGGTCCGTCGATGCGGTGGGACCGTGCTTGGTCAGGGGGTGAGGTCACACCGCGCGCCTGGTGCCAACTCGCGGGCAATCCAGGCCCGATGACCCTGGACGGCACAAACACCTGGATCCTCGCTGAGCCCGGGTCGGGCGCGGCGGTGATCGTCGATCCCGGGCCGGACGACGACCGGCACGTTGCCGCAATCACCGGTCACCTCACCGAGCGCGGGCTGGCCGCGGCATTGATCATCCAGACGCACGGCCACGCCGATCACTCGGGTGCGACGGCCACCCTGCACCGTGCCACGGCCGCCCCCGTGCGTGCCTGGCGGACGGGGGCGGCGACCGACCTCGTCGACGGCGAAGTGATCGAGGTGGGGGGCCTGACCGTGCGCGTCATTGCGACGCCCGGACATTCGTCCGACAGCGTCACGCTCGCCCTGCCGGCGGATGCGGCGCTCCTGACCGGCGACACCGTCATCGGCCGCGGCACTACCGTCGTCGCGTGGCCCGACGGTGACCTAGGGGACTACCTCGCCTCCCTCGAGTGCCTGCGCGACGCCGCTTCGACGGCGCGAATCCTCCTCCCCGGGCACGGCCCGGTCCTGGAGTCACCCGCGGAGACGATCACGGAGTACGTCCAACATCGCATGGCCCGGCTCGATCAGGTGCGCGCTGCACTGACGGCGGGGGCGAGATCCGCAGAGGACGTCGTCGATGTCGTGTACGTCGGGCTGGCGGATGAACTGCGCGCGGCAGCAGTGCTCAGCGCACGAGCGCAGGTGGAGTACCTCCGGCGCGACTAGCCCGCGCGCTTCTCGAGGCGCTCGGGCTCGAGAAGGACGACGGAGCGCGACTCCAGATGGATCCAGCCGCGTTGTGAGAAGTCCGCGAGGGCCTTGTTGACGGTCTCGCGTGAGGCGCCGACGAGTTGTGCGAGTTCCTCCTGCGTCATGTCGTGATGCACGACGATGCCGTCGGGCCCGGGCTCGCCGAACTTCGCTGACAGATCGAGCAATGCCTTGGCGACGCGGCCCGGCACGTCGGAGAAAACCAGGTCGGCCATTGCCTCGTTAGTGCGGCGCAAGCGGCGAGCCAGCGCCTGCAGGAGCGACTGGGCTACCTCGGGTCGACCGGTCAGCCACGGGCGCAGATCCTGGTTGCCAAGCCCGATCAGTCGGGCGTCTGTCAGTGCCGTAGCGGTCGACTGCCGGAAGCCCGGATCGAACAGCGACAGTTCGCCGAACATCTCACCCGGGCCGAGAACTGCTTGCAGGGATTCGCGCCCGTCGGTGGAGGTCTGACCGATCTTGACCTTGCCGGAGAGGATCACATAGAGCCGGTCACCCGGCTCACCCTCGGCGAAGAGGATCTCCCCCTTCACCAATCGCACTTCGACCATGGAGGCGCGCAGCGCGGCAGCGGCATCGGCATCGAGAGCCGCGAAGAGCGGTGCCTGCATGAGTGCGTCGTCCATGGGCACAGTCTTGCGCATGCCCCCTGAAGGCGGCTAGCGAGGATCCGGTAGTGCGTCCAAGGCCGCGAGGGGATCCCGGCGGTAGGCCGTGATCAACTCCGCGGTCACAGCGTCGATGCTGAGGTGCAGTGCGGCCCGCTCCGCCGATAGCGACCGTTCCAGGGCCGTCAACGATTCGACGGCGGCGGCGACCGCCGCGGTGTCCGCGTGGTCGACGACCTCGGCCCAGGCCTGCCAGATCGCCTCGTGGCCGGCATGACCGTGTCCGTCGGCGGGTACCGGTGCCTGCACCCGCGCGCCCCGGGCGGGCGGTCGGTGCATCGGGCGTACCACCCGCGCGCGACCCCGGGTCAGCTCGTCGAGCCGCGCCTCGACGAGGCTGCGCCAATACGACACGCGCACTTCTTCGACGATCATCCGGGCACGCTCCGCCCGGATGGTCGGGATGGTGCGAGCACCAACCGGGGATGTCTCGGACATTCAGGATGGGTGCCCGCAGTGGGGGCGGCCAAACGAGGGCTATCGGGGCAGGCAGCGGATATCCCCGCGGGGGACCTCCGAAGTCGGTGGCGACCTAGGTGTAGACCGAGGGTGACGCCTCATCAGCGTGGCCCGCCCGGGGACGGCCACGGGATGGTCGGACTGATTCATGCGACGCGGCTTGGCGGCACCCGGGCACGTACAGTGCGGGGGTGGGTCACAGCCTCGTCCGACCGGCCCGCCGGGTGTACCGGGTGCTCGCGCAGACCTACGCTGATGCCCACTGCGAGTTGGACTTCGCCGATCCGCTGCAGTTGCTCGTGGCCACCGTGCTGTCGGCACAGTGCACCGACGTCCGGGTTAACTCGGTCACCCCCGCGCTGTTCGCGCGCTACCCGACGGCCGCCGACTACGCCGCCGCGGACCGCGCCGAACTAGAGCGGTTGATCGTCCCAACGGGCTTCTTCCGTGCCAAGGCGGCGAGCATCCAGGGTCTGGCCGCGGCGATCTGCGAGCGGCACGGCGGCGAGGTGCCGGCTCGGATGGCCGACCTCGTCGCGCTGCCCGGCGTGGGGCGCAAGACCGCGAACGTCGTCCTCGGCAATGCGTTCGCGGTGCCGGGGCTCCCGGTCGATACGCATGTCGGGCGTCTCTCCCGCCGGCTCGGGTGGACGCAGGAGACCGATCCGGTCAAGGTCGAGTTCGCCCTGATGGAACTGTTCCCGAAACGGGACTGGGTGATGGTGTCGCACGTGCTGATCTGGCACGGCCGCCGGTGCTGCTTCGCGCGCCGGCCAGCGTGCGCCGAGTGCCCGGTGGCGCGCTGGTGCCCCTCGGCCGGGGTGGCCGCCTGATGTCGGGGCGGACGCCGGTGCTGCGCGGGCAGGTGGTCTCCGATGCGGTGGCCGCGCTGCCGCCGTGGCTGGCTCACCTCGCCGACATCGTCGCGGGCACGCGCACCGAGAACCTCACGCGGTTCGTTCCGCCGGCCGAGGGCGGCCGGGATTCGGCCGTACTGGTGCTGTTCGGGCCTGATGACGGGGAACCGCCCGGTGACCTGCTGGTCATCGAACGCGCGCACACGATGCGCTCGCACGCGGGGCAGCCGGCGTTCCCGGGCGGTGCGGTCGAGGCCGGCGACGACGGGGCTGTCGCGGCCGCCCTGCGGGAGGCTGATGAGGAGGTCGGCCTGGTGGCTGATGGCGTCACGGTCTTCGCCACGCTGCCAGACCTCTACGTGCCGGTCTCGGGCTTCGTCGTCACCCCGGTGCTGGGGTGGTGGCACACGCCCTCCCCGGTGTACGTGAAGGACCCGTCCGAAGTGGCCAGCGTCCACCGGGTGGCGCTCGCCGAGCTCATCGACCCGGCCAACCGCTACCGGGTGCGCCACCCGAGCGGGTACGTCGGCAACGGCTTCGCCGTCCGCGACCTGCTCATCTGGGGGTTCACCGCGGGGATCATCTCGGGGATCCTCGACCTCGCTGGTTGGTCGGTGCCGTGGGACCGGGCCCGCATCCGTCACCTGGAAGTCCCGTGACCGGCGGTGGCCGATGAACGTGGTCGACATCGTCATCATCGGTGCGCTGGCCGTCTTCGCGTGGTCGGGCTGGCGGCAGGGATTCATCGCGGGCCTGCTGAGTTTCATCGGCTTCCTCGGCGGGGGATTGCTCGCGGCGGTCTTCCTGCCCGGGCTCATCGCGCGGGCCTTCGGCACCGGGTTCGGTCAGTCACTGCTGATCGTCGGTCTCGTCCTGGCCTGCGCCGTCGTCGGACAGGCCCTGGTCGGTGGGGTTGGTCGGCGTCTGCGCAACCGCATCACCTGGGAGCCCGCGCGCGTCGTCGACCACGCGGGTGGTGCGGCGCTCAACGTCGTCTCGCTGCTCGTCGTCCTGTGGGTCATAGCGTCGTCGATCGCGCTCCTGCCGGACATGGCGATCACGCGCCAGGTCCGCGGGTCGGCGCTGCTGGTCACCATTGACCGGGCCGTACCCGATGCGGCCCGCAACGCCTTCACCGGCCTGCGCGATGCGATCGACGCCTCCGACTTCCCGCGCGTCTTCGCGGGTCTGGGGGAGGTCGCCGGCCCCGAGGTCGCGGCGCCCGATGACCGCCTCCTCGACCGGCCCGCGGTCCGGCGTACCTGGCCGTCGCTCGTACGCATCTCCGGAGCGGCACCGGACTGCCGCTCCGAGGTGGCGGGGTCGGGATTCGTGTACGCCCGCGAGCGGGTCATGACGAATGCGCACGTGGTGGCCGGGGTCGAGCGGCCGTACGTCGCGGTGCCCGGCGGTGGCGCGCCGGTGCCGGCCGAGGTCGTGTACTTCGACCCGGATATCGACCTCGCGGTCCTCGCCGTCCCGGGCCTGACGGCCGCCCCCCTCGCCTTCGAGCAGTCCCTCGCCGACACCGGCGATCCCGCAGTCGTCGCCGGCTATCCGGGGGGTGGCCCGCTGGACTCCTCGGCGGCGCGCATCCGTGCGGTCATCGATGCACGCGGCGAGGACATCTACGGTCGCGCTGGTGTCGTGCGCGAGGTGTACGCGTTCCGCGGCACCGTGGTGGCGGGCAACTCGGGTGGGCCGCTGCTGGCACCGGACGGCGAGGTCCTCGGCGTGGTGTTCGCGTCGGCAGTCGGTGACTCCTCGACCGGATACGCCCTGACCGCACCTCAGGTGTCCGCAGCCGCCGCTGTCGGACGCAGCGCAACCTCCCCCGTAGACACCGGATCCTGCCGCACCCGCTAATCCTCACGGTGTCAAAACGGCCCATTTTCTGGCTCGTTTTGACACCGTGAGGATTGTGACGCTGTGAGGATGAGGATTAGGGGAGGGTGCGCAGCCATTCCGTGAGGATCGCAGAGGTCACGGCCGGCGCCTCCTCGTGCGGGAAGTGGCCGGCATCGTCGACGACCCCGGCGGCGTAGGTCGCGCTGACGTAGTCGGCTGACCCGTCGAAGGACTCCGGCAGGATCGCCGTGTCCGCGGTCCCGCGGATCGTCAGCACGGGTGCGTCGATCGCCTCCCGCATGCGGTCGGCGAACCGACGGCCGTCGCTGCGAATCGCGGAACGCACCGCCCAGCGGTGGTACTCGATCGCGGTATGCGCCGTCGGCCACTGGGCGAACGCCGCCCGGTAGCGCGCCGCCGCCTCGGCATCGGGCCAGTGTGGCGACCCCGACCATCGGCGCAGCAGGGTCTCGACGAGTGCTGCATCGTCACGCATCAGTCGGCGCTCCGGCAGGACCGGCACCTGGAAGCCGAGTGCGTAGCGCACGAGTCGCCGTTGGCGCCGGTCGCCCAGGATCGCAGCTCGCAGGGCGCGCGGATGCGGCATACCGATGGCTGCGATCGCCCGGGTGACCTCCCGCTGGTAGACCGGCATGCACCACGCGATGAACGCCCCCCACCCGTGTCCGATGACGGTTGCCTGCGGTTCACCCAGTGACCGGATCACGCCGGCCACATCAGCGCTCAACGTCTCGGGGTCGTACCCGTGCGGGGTGTGGTCGGATCCGCCGTACCCGCGCAGGTCCATCGCGACCGCGCGGTATCCGGCGGCGGCAAGGGATTCGAGTTGGTGTCGCCAGGTCCACCAGAACGTCGGGAAGCCGTGCAGCAGGAGCACCGCCGGTCCGTCCCCGTACTCGACGACATGGAAGCGAGCCCCGTTCGCTGAGACGTAGCGGTGATCCCAGGGGCCCGGGACGGTGATCGCCTCAGTGGGTCCGATCGACACTGGCCGCGCCGTCGCCTCTCGGCTCGCCGGAGAGCACGGCCTTCGTCTCCTCGATCGCGCGGATCGTGCGCTCGGGAGCGGTGATGCGTGCCGCCGAGCGCCGGCCCAGGGCGGCGAGCGCGACGGCCGCGATGATGAGGACGAGGGTCACGATGCCGAAGCCGGCCCAGACCGGCAGCCCGAGGGCGACGAGGCCGTAGGCGATGGTGATGAGGAGGAAGATGCCGGCGGCCCCGGCGATCGCGAGCGCAGCGACGAAGAGCACCCCGGTCTGGCCGGCCGCCCGACCAGTGGCCTTCAGCTCGGTCTGGGCGAGTTCGGCCTGGGCTTTGACGAGCCGGGAGAGGTCGTCCTTGGCCGATGCGAGGAGTGCGCGCAGCGACGGATCGGACGAGTTCGCCATGGCCAGCAGGCTAGCGCGTCCGGGTTGGCGCCGGTGCGGTCCGGGGCCATTCGCCGATCCCGATACGGCTATCCCGGTTCACCCGGTTCACCCGGCACGTCCGGGCCAGCCGCCTCGGCCACGCGCCGGTAGTGCCGGTTGCGGGAGAGCAGCGTCACGGCGGCCAGCACCGCGGCCAGGACCGAGGCGGACAGGACCCCGACCTTGGCCGAACCGAGCAAGGCGCCCTCACCGTACGCGAGCTCGGTGATGAGGAGGGCGACGGTGAATCCGATACCGGCGAGTAGGCCCACCGCGGCGACGTCACGCCAGGCGATCTCGGGGGAGAGGGACGCCCGGGTGAATCGCGCGGTCAGCCACGCGGTTACGACCACCCCTAGGGGCTTACCGACGACCAGTCCGAGGAGGATGCCCACGCCCACCGGGGTCAGCAGCGCAGCGGCGAGGCCGGTGTTGCGCAGGTCGACACCGGCGGCGAAGAACGCGAAGAGGGGTACGCACAGACCCGCGCTCCACGGCAGGATCATCCGCTGCAAGCGGTCGGCGGGAGCCGCGCTCTCGCCGGGGTCGAGGTGGATCCGCGTGAGAAGCGCGAGGACGACGCCGGCGACCGTGGCGTGCACTCCACTGGCGTGCAGAAGGCCCCAGGTGGCCACGGCCAGCGGCACGTAGATCCACGGGCTGCGCACCCGCCGCTTCTGCAGCAACCAGTAGATCACCGCGCTACACACCGCACCGATGAACGGCACCAGCGCGAAGCCCTTCGAGTAGAAGATCGCGATCACAAGGATCGCGCCGAGATCATCGACGACGGCGAGTGTCAGCAGGAAGGCCCGCAGGGCAACGGGCAGACGACGTCCGACGACCGCGAGTACGGCTAGTGCGAAGGCGATGTCGGTCGCCATCGGTGTCGCCCAACCGGTCAATGTGCCGGGTTGTCCCTGCGGTGCGACGACGAGCACGAAGATGAGTGCGGGCACGACCATGCCACCGAGTGCGGCGGCTACGGGTACGACGGCCTGTGCGGGCCGCGAGAGGGTGCCGTGTACGAGTTCATGCTTGAGTTCCAGGCCCGCGACGAAGAAGAAGACCGCCAGCAGGCCATCGGCCGCCCATGTCGACAGACTGAGGTTGAGGCCGAGTGCAGCCGGACCGATAGTGATGTCACCGATCGCGTTGTAGGCGTCACCCCACGGTGAGTTGGCCCAGACGAGGGCGATCGCGGCCGCGATGAGCAGGAGGGTCCCGCCGACCGTCTCACCGCGCAGCGCGCGGAGCAGCCAGATGCGCTCCGCGAGCGGCGGTCGGCCGAAGATCCGGGCGTCGCTCACCCGCCCACTATTCCTCAGTCCTCGGCCGCCGCGGTGGTCAGACCCTGGGAAATGAGGTTCATCACCGTGGGGTCGGCGAGGGTCGTGACGTCGCCCATGCTGCGGTTCTCCGCCACGTCTCGCAGCAGTCGCCGCATGATCTTGCCGGACCGCGTCTTCGGCAGTTCGGGCACGACCATGATCTGGCGCGGCTTGGCGATGGGGCCGATCTCCTTGGCGACGTGGGCGCGGAGTTGGCCGGCGAGGTCCGCACCGTCCTCGACGCCCGCACGCAGGATGACGAAGGCGACGATGCCCTGCCCGGTCATCTCGTCCGCTGCACCGACCACGGCGGCTTCGGCGATGGCCGGGTGCGACACCAGGGCCGACTCCACCTCGGTCGTTGAGATTCGGTGTCCCGACACATTCATCACGTCGTCGACGCGGCCGAGCACCCAGATGGCACCGGTGTCGTCGTACTTCGCACCATCCCCGGCGAAGTACCGCCCGGGAAAGCCGGACCAGTAGGTCTCCCGATAGCGCTCCGGGTCACCCCAGATCCCGCGCAGCATCGAAGGCCACGGCTCAGTAAGGACGAGGTAGCCGCCGTGACCGTTGCCCACCGGCGTGCCCTTGTCGTCGACGACCTGTGCCCCGACGCCCGGGATCGGACCCATCGCCGAACCCGGCTTACACGCCGTCACACCGGGCAGCGGAGAGATCATGATCGCGCCGGTCTCGGTCTGCCACCACGTGTCGACGATCGGGCACCGATCACCGCCGATCACCTCGCGGTACCAGATCCACGCCTCCGGGTTGATGGGTTCCCCGACGCTGCCGAGCAGGCGCAGGGACGTCAGAACGTGCGCATCCGGGAACTCGCGACCCCACTTCATGAACGTGCGGATCGCCGTGGGCGCTGTGTAGAAGATGGTCACGCCGTACTTCGCGATGATCTCCCAGAAGCGACCCCGGTGCGGGGTATCGGGGGTGCCCTCGTAGATGACCTGTGTCACGCGGTTCGACAGTGGCCCGTAGACGATGTAGCTGTGCCCGGTGACCCAGCCGACATCGGCGGTGCACCAGTAGATGTCGGTATCTGGCTTCAGGTCGAAGACGGCCCAGTGGGTGAATGACGCTTGGGTCAGGTAGCCACCGCTGGTGTGCAGGATGCCCTTCGGCTTCCCGGTCGTGCCCGAGGTGTAGAGGATGAACAACGGGTGTTCGCTGTCGAAGGACTGTGCATCGTGCGTTTCCGGCTGGCCGGCGACGAGGTCATGCCACCAGATGTCGCGGCCGTCCTGCCAGTCGACTGCGCCTTCCGTGCGCCGGACGACTAGTACGTGCTCGACGCTCGGCGTGGCGCTGATCGCGTCATCGACCGCGGGCTTGAGCGGCATCGCCGAGCCGCGGCGGAACTGCCCGTCGGCGGTGATGACGAGTCGCGCCTGTGCGTCATCGATGCGCGAGCGGAGCGCCTCCGCCGAGAACCCGGCGAATACCACCGAGTGCACCGCCCCGATCCGCGCGCAGGCCAGCATGGCGACGACGGCCTCGGGGATCATCGGCAGGTAGATCGCGACGCGGTCGCCCGCGGTGATCCCGAGCGAGGTGAGTGCATGCGCGGCCTTCGCGACATCGCGCGCGAGCTCGGAGTAGGTAACGGTGCGCGAGTCGCCGCGCTCGCCCTCGAAGAGCAGCGCCACTTGGTCGCCGTACCCGGCTTCGACGTGCCGGTCCACGCAGTTGTACGCGACGTTGAGGCGACCGCCGACGAACCAGCGTGCGAACGGCGCATCGGACCAGTCGAGCGTCGCAGTCCAAGGCTCGGTCCAGTCGAGCCGAGCGGCCTGCTCTGCCCAGAAGGCCAGCCGGTCGGCGTCGGCCCGCGCGTACGCCTCAGCGGTGACGTTGGCATGCGCCGCCAGGGCCGCGGGGGGCGGGAAGACGCGGTCCTCCCGCAGGAGCGCCTCGAGGGTGTCGTCCCTGGAATCGTCGGCCATGGTGTCCCCTTCGCCAGCGCGTAAGTTCTCGGGAGAGGTTAGCCAACCTGCGCTGCGCGACACGCGCGGCCTCGGTCGGGAACGCATCACCCCCCCTCGTGCGTCACCATGGGGTAGCACATTCGTGCTGCCGGAAAGAGTCGAGGGAGACAGGTCACGTGACACCCAGGGTGGTGATCCCACTGCTGCTCGCCCTCGCGGCTGCAGCAGGACTGGTCTTCGGGGCGGTGATCCCGGCCGGCTCCTCGGACCCGGCCGCGGTGTCGAATACCTCCGCCGCGCCCGATCCCTCGCAGTCCGTTGACGTGACCGCGGACCCGACCGGGGACTCCGCGTCATCGACCCCGGATGCCACCGGATCGCTCTCCCCCAATGCCGACTTTGCCGTGACCGGTGACGGCGGTGGCGTCGCCGCGGAGAACCAGCCGCAGCCCGCCTTCCCCGCCGAGCCACTCGCCCCGGGTGCCACGCCGCCGCAGTTCGTCGTCATCTCCTTCGACGGTGCCTGCAACAACGAGATCTACCAGCGCTACATGGAGGTTGCGGACCGCGTCGGAGCGAAGTACACCTTCTTCGTCTCCGGTCTATGCCTACTGCCGGAGGACCAGCGCCTGATGTACCAGACGCCCGGTCGTGACGCGGGCTCGTCGGCGATCGGCTTCGCGGACGACTCGGCCGAGGTGCAGCAGCGCATCGTCAACCTGACCCGCGCTTACAACAGCGGCCACGAGATAGGCACCCACTTCCTCGGGCACTGGTGCGAGCCCAACGACGGGTCAGTCAACTCCTGGAACGCCTCGGAGTGGCAGAGCGAGTTCTCCCAAGATGCGCAGTTCATGAATGACTGGGCGGCGATCAACGGCGTGAGCAACCCGACGCCGCTTCCCTTCAACCACTCGGTTGTGCAGGGAGCTCGCACCCCGTGCCTCGAGGGCCAGCGCGACGTGATGTACCCGCTCTTCGTTGACAACGGCTTCACGTACGACGCCAGCAACTCCGGCATGTTGCAGTGGCCGTCGAAGAACGACTACGGCCTGTGGGACTTCCCGCTGCAGACCATGAAGGTGGTGGGGTACGACCGGTCCAACCTCTCGATGGACTACAACTTCCTCTGCGCGCAGAACGACTGCCAGCAGCAGGCTGAGCAAGCGACCTGCGATCGCATCGAACAGTCGACCTACGACTCGCTGATGGCGGTCACCGATGCGCTCTACAACGGCAATCGGGCGCCGCTGTTCTTCGGCAATCACTTCAACACGTGGGTATGCGGTGCCTACACCAACGCGCTGACCCGCTATATCGAAGACGCTTCCGCCCAGTACCCTGACCTAAAGTTCATCTCCAACAAGGACCTGGTGGCATGGCTGGAAGCGCAGGACCCGGCGACGCTGACCAGGTTGCAGGGCCTCGGCGTCCAGGCCTACTAGGCGATCCGCTCTCCGCGCTCATCGACCTCCCCCGCGTAGCGGAGGCCGCGCGGCTGGCGCGCGATGAGTTCGACGCCCTCCTGTGGGACAGGCGTCTGCGGGCCGGAGCCGCAGAGGTGCGTCGGCAGTCCATGCTGACCGGAGGCCGGGAGTCCGCGGCCATCGAAGGGGCCGAGGTGCCCCTGTCGGAGGTGCTGGCTGGCGGCGGGGTCGATCAATCGCCGGTGGGCGCGGTCCTCGGTGCGGCCCTGCGCGTGACTGCCGAGGTGCCGTCCCAGGTGAGCACGTGGCATGTCGCCCCACTTCAGGTGCTTGCCCGACTCCACCTGCTGGCCGCTCGTGACGTGAGCGAACCCGATGACCTCGGCCGACCGCGGTCGGCCGACGATGCGGACGACCCCCTGCACCTGCCGAAGTGCCCGCCCGCCCGCGAGGCGGTCGCCCGCCTCGAAGCCCTCTCCGTCGTTCTCACGCAACCGACCTCTGCCCCGGCCGTCGTGGTCGCGGCGATCGCGCACGCCGAGGTGCTGGCGACCCGGCCCTTCGCCTGGGGGTCGGGCTTGGTGGCGCGCGCGGTCGTACGGCTCGTACTCGCCGACCGCGGCGTGGACCCCGATTGCCTCGTGCCTCACGAACACGGGATCCGAGTGATGGGTCGGGGTGCTTACGCCGCTGCCATCACTGCGTACATGTCGGGTTCACCGGATGGTGTCGCGGAGTGGATCGTGTGGCACTGCGGGGTGCTTGGTTACGCGGCTGAGCAGGTGCGAGCAAGTCTGTGATGTGCCGCACCGGCCACGGCTGCCGTGACGACGAGCGCGGCGATCACCGCCACGGCGATCCAGCGCGGATCCACACCCTCGTCGCGGATGACCGGTCGCTTGAAATCCAAGGTAGGCCAGCCGCGTTCGGCCGCCACGCGACGCAGGGCGGCGTCGGCGTTGACCGCGGTGGGATGGCCAACCGCCTCCAGCATGGGTACGTCGGTGACCGAGTCGCTGTACGCAAAGCAGTCGCGCAGGTCGTAGCCCCGTGCGGCCGCTAGGTCGCGGATCGCTTCGGCCTTGCCTTCCCCGTAGGCGTAGAACTCGATCTCGCCGGTGTATCGGCCGCCTTCGGACACCATGCGTGTGCCGATAGCGGTATCCACCCCGAGCAGTTCGCCGATCTGCTCGACGATGTCGCTGCCGGACGACGACACGATCACCACGTCTCGCCCGGCCCGGCGATGCTCAGCGATCAGCGCCCGGGCCTCGGGATAGATGGCCGGCACGATGAGTCGGGGCAGCTCGTCAGCCACGATCCGTCGCACCTTCTCGATGGGCCAGCCGCGTACGAGCTCCGACAGGTAGCGCTGCATCGCATCCATACGGTCGTGCCCGGCGCCGGTCGCCCGGAACAACACGCTGGCGTACGCACTTCGCAGGACATCACGACGTCCGATGAGTCCGTTGCGATAGAACGGGCCCGAGAAGGCGAGCGCACTCGACACCGCGATCAACGTCTTGTCGAGGTCGAAGAATGCCGCGCTGCGTCCGGTGGTGACCATTGATGCAAAGGTACGCCCCGACGCCGCCATCCACAGCCGGGCACGCGGGGCTTTGCAGAGTCGTCACCCGCGCGTCACCCTCCGGTGATGGCAATGTCGTCACTGTCACTCCCCGGATCCTCGCCATCCTCGGCGTGCCTGCTCGCGGTGACCACTGATCCGCGGATCGTCGATACCGCGGCCCGCACCGCGGCTGCCGCCGGTTGCATGGTCGAGATCACGGAGACCGCCCCCGCCGCCCGCAGTCGGTGGTCTGCTGCAGATGTCGTCCTGCTCGGGGCCGATCTCGTCGCGGAGGTTGCAGCGACCACCCCGCCGCGTCGGGCGGCAACCCTGCTGGTCGTCACCGAGGCGCCGTCCATCGACGTCATGCGGTGGGCGCTGGCGGTCGGCGTCGACGACGTGGTCCGCGTCCCCAGTGATGAGGGGTCGCTTGTCACGCGCATCACCGAGGTCACGGAGGGCCCGTCCCGCCAGGCCTCGGTGATCGCGGTGCGGGGGACCGCAGGTGGACTCGGCACCTCCACGGTCGCGGTGGGACTCGCGCTGACCGCCGCGCGCTCCGGTATGCAGGTCCTTCTTGTTGACGGTGCGATCACCGGCCCGGGTATCGATCTGCTCCTCGGTGTCGAGCACAACCGGGGAATGCGGTGGCCGGACCTCACCGAGGTGTCGGGTCGTATCAGTGCGGTCACTCTCACCGACGCCTTGCCAAGTGATCACGGCGTCACAGTGCTGTCGTGGGACCGTCGGGGCCACCAGGATCTCTCCGCGGCGGGGCTGACCGCGGTACTGGACGCGGGTCGCCGGGGCTTCGACCTGGTCATCGTCGACGACGCCGGAATGTCGTCGACCCCTGGCCTGCGTGAAGTCCTCGCGCGCTGTGTCACATCGACGGTCCTCGTACTCGACGACAGCGTGCGCTCGGTGGTCAGCGCTGCCCGTCTGCGCGCCACGCGAGGCGCGGTCGTCGAACCGATTCAGATCATCGTGCGCGGGGGAGCGACATCAGTCGACACTGTGCGCGACCTCCTCGGAGTTGATGTCACGGCCGCGATCCCCGATGACCCAGCACTCCGGCGGGCGGGACTGAACGCAGACCCGCCGAGTCTGGGGCGGCGCAGCGCTCTACGGGCCGCCTGTCGGGCTGTGCTCGCGCGCACAGTCGGCGCAGAGGCCTCGGTGCGATGAGTCTGGCCCTGACCGAGTCGCTTGTTGATCGCGTACGCGCGCGACTCATTGCCTCGCGCACAGAGGTGACGGCGACGGAAGTTGCCTCCGCATTGCGCGCGGAGGGTGTGTTGGTTGCCGACGAGGCACTGCTGCGCCTCGTCGGCGAACTAGAGGCGGAGCTCCTCGGTGCGGGACCCCTCGAACCACTGCTGCACACCCCTGAGGTCACCGACGTGTTGGTGAACGGACCCGATCAGGTCTGGGTCGACCGCGGCGGCGGTCTCGAACGTGTCGACATCCGCTTTCCGTCGGATGCCGCTGTCCGTCGACTCGCGCAGCGGCTCGCTGGTCTTGCGGGGCGCCGCCTCGACGATGCCAGCCCGTTCGTCGATGCACGCCTGCCCGACGGCATTCGTTTGCACGCTGCACTGTCCCCGGTCGCGATCGACGGCACCTCGATCAGTCTGCGGGTGCCCTTCCGGCGGCCGTTCACCACCGAAGACCTCATCACGCGCGGTGCGATCGACCAGTCGGGGGCCGAAGTGCTCCGGATGATCGTGGACCGTCGGGCCTCGTTCCTTGTCACGGGTGGTACCGGGTCTGGCAAGACGACGGTGCTCGGAGCACTTCTCGGGTGCGTCGATGCTGACCAACGGATTGTCGTCGCCGAGGAGTCGGCGGAGTTGCGCATTAGCCATCCGCACGTTGTCCGTCTCGAAGCTCGCCCCGCCAACGCAGAGGGTGCCGGTCTGATCCAGTTGCGCGATCTAGTCCGCCAGGCACTGCGCATGCGCCCTGATCGCATCGTTATCGGCGAGGTTCGCGGGGCCGAAGTCCTGGATCTGCTCAGCGCGCTCAACACCGGACACGAGGGCGGCTGCGGCACCGTTCACGCCAACAGTCCGCAGGATGTTCCGTCGCGGCTTGAGGCGTTGGGCATGACCGGCGGTCTCAGCCGAGACGCGGTGCGCGCATTGATCGCGAGCGGACTCGACGTCGTCATCCACATGCGACGCGGTCGCGATGGCGTTCGGCGCATCGAGTCGATCGGGGTGACCGACGCCGCGGCGGTGCGCACTGCGATCCGGGTCGAAGGCGGCCGTGCCCGTCCCGGCGAGGCAGTCGACCTGCTCGGCGCCCGCCTCGGGGAACTCCCGTGGTGACACTCGTCGCTGCGCTATCAGCGGCCGCGGCCTGCTGGCTCCTACTTGGTGGTCTAGATCGCCGGGCGCGCGGGCGCTGGACCGCGACTCGACTCCCTCACCGACTGCCGCCGGTGGTCTCCGGGCGTGCACGACGTACGGCAGCCGCAGCACGACGGGTTGCGGGCATCGAGGCCGTCAGTGCGATAGCGGGCGAACTAGCCGCCGGCTCACCCCCCACCACCGCTGTCCTGCGGGTCGGGACCGAGCACCGCGCACTCCTGGCGGATTCGGTGGCAGCGGCCCTCTGCGGCGGTGACATCGCAGCAGCCCTTGACCGCGATGGATGTCGTGGAGCGAAGATCCTGCGCGATGCAGCCGTCGCGTGGCGGGTGGGTGCGGCCACCGGGACGGGGCTCTGCGCAGCCCTGCGCACACTCGTGCGGGCCGCGCGAGATGCCGAAGACGTGCGTACCGCGCTCGAAGGGCAGCTCGCAGCGCCGCGGGCGACCGCGCGCACCATGGCGTTCCTGCCGATCATCGGGCTCGGTCTCGGGGCACTCCTCGGCGCCAACCCGTTCGACTGGCTGCTTGGCAGCATCCCCGGCCTGCTCTGCCTCGCGGCCGCGGTGGTGCTCACCGTCCTCGGCCTCGCTTGGATGAATCGCATCGCGAGCCGGGTCGAGGCCGTGCTGTGACGATCCTCGCCGCGGTGTGCATCGGTGTGCTCATTGCCGGCCTACCGCGCCCATCCTCCGGTGTACGTCTGCGATCTGTGCTCGCGGTGACGGGGTCGAGCCGCCCGCCACGCAGAGATCCCACCCTTGTCCGGCTCGGGGCGGTGGGCCTGCTCGCCGTCGCGATCACCGTCGTGGTCGGCGGTGTGCTCGGGATTGCTCTCGGTGCGGTGACCCTCGTCGCGGCACCGGCGTTCATCCGCCGCCTCGGCACTGCGGCCGAGGCTCGCGTCCACGCACGCCGGGTTACCGATGCCCCCCACGTCGCCACACTGCTCGCGGCCTGCCTAGCGAGTGGTGCGACCCCGGAGCGGGCCGTACGCGTGCTTGCGGACGGCTTCGAGGGGCCGACGGCGGAGGGTCTGCGCGATGTGCATCGCGCACTCACACTCGGGGAGCCGGTCGACCGGGCCTTCGCGCGCATGTGGCCGCCAGCACTCGGCACCGCAATCGCGCGCTCCGCAGAGACCGGCGCAGCACTCGTTGACGCACTGCCCGGGATCGCGGCCGACCTTCGACGCGAGGCGCGCACTGCTGCGGAGGTGGCCGCCCGATCCGCGGGTGTACGTGCGGTCGGCCCGCTCGCAGTCTGCTTCCTCCCGGCATTTCTCCTTGTCGGCGTGGTCCCCGTGGTTGTCGGACTCGCACGCAGTGTCCTCGGGTGATCGCGCACGCATCTGAATACCCGTCGTGCACAGGCCGGCCTATGTGCTGTCGCAATCCCCAGCGCCGGAGCGAGGCATGTTCCGTAGCTGCGTGCGATCCGAGAGTCGAACCGCGGTCATCGAGACCGTCCCGTCATCGGGAAACCCGTGGAGGAAACATGTCAGTTCAGATGTCATCGTCGCTCACCTCGGTGCGCGATCGCTTCGTCGCGCTGGCCAGGGACGATCGCGGCCTGTCCACCGCTGAGTACGCCGTGGGGACCTGCGCCGTGGCCGGCCTCGGAGGGCTCCTGGTCAAGCTCTTGACCAGCGACGGTATGCGCGACCTCATCTGGTCGATCATCACCAAGGCGTTCGGTGGCCTCTTCGGCTTCTAGCCGCCGGACGGGTGGGCCCTCAACACGCTCGAGGGCCCACCGCACCGGTGGGTGCGCAGACGGCGGCTATGTCATCCTCGAACTCGCCATCGCGATACCTCTGCTCCTCGCGGTCACGTTCGCCTGCAGCTGGCTCGTCGCCCTTGTGGCCGCGAAGGGTCGTGCGGTCCACGCCGCGCACGCGATTGCACAGCAGATCGCCCGCGGCGGTGAGGTCCGACTCGGGCCGGACGACGCCGGTTCGTACACCGTGCACACCGACGACGGGCTGGTGCGGGTCGAGGTGCAACGCGAGATGGCCGCACCCGGACCAATCCTCGATGGCATCCGAGTCACCGTGACGGCGACGGCGGTCGCCGTCCGCGAGTCGACCTGGTGAGGCTCCGGTACGCCGACCGCGGATCGGCACTGCTCCTTGTGCTCATCAGCGCGACGGTCATCGTCACCTTCGCGATCGCCGCACTCGGCGTCGTAGATGTGGCGGTGCAGCGGCAGCACCTCGGGCACAGCGCGGATGCCGCGGCCCACGCTGCGGCAGCAGCATTCGACGCGGACCCGTGCCCGGTTGCCGAGCGCGTGGCGCTATTGAATGGCGCGATTGTGACGTCGTGCGTAGTGGATGGGGATGACGTCGTGGTGACTGTCGTTGCGCCTGGGCCCTCACTCCTGCACCGCATCGCCGCCGGCATCG
>JBILVH010000074.1:0-7792 GCA_044370555.1 Candidatus Nanopelagicales bacterium | reverse complement strand
GTCGGTGTCGAGGAAACGCTCGTAATGACCGATGTCGAGATCGGTCTCCGCTCCGTCGTCGGTGACGAACACCTCACCGTGCTGGAAGGGGTTCATCGTGCCCGGGTCGACATTCAGGTACGGATCGAGCTTCTGCATCGTGACGCGCAGACCGCGTGCACTGAGGAGGTTTCCGAGACTCGATGCAGTGAGACCCTTGCCGAGCGATGAGACCACTCCACCGGTCACGAAGATGTGCTTGACGGCTCCGGACCTGCCGGGGAGCGGGGCGTTGCCCTCAGTGGAGTCCACGGGTGCTCAGGCTAACAGTCCCGGCCACTCGGCAGTGACGGGCGCGCCGCCGACGCGAGCAGTTCGCGGGCGTGGTCGAGGGACACGCTCGAGTCCGCCGTACCGGAAAGCATCCGCGCGACCTCCCGCACCCGGGCGTCGCCGTGGAGCGGCTCGACGGAGTCGATCCGATCGCCCGCGGAGCGCAAGGCGAGGTGGTGGTCGGCTGCGGCGGCGACCTGGGCCAGATGTGTGACCACGAGCAACTGCGAGGTGGCCGATACGACCGCGAGGCGGCCAGCGAGCGCACGTGCGGCATCACCACCGACACCTGCATCGACCTCGTCGAAGACCAAGGTGGGGACCACGTCGGCCCCGACGAGGGCGACTTCGAGTGCCAGCATCACCCGACTAAGTTCACCCCCGGACGCCGCCCTCGCGACGGGTCGCAACGGTGCGTCGGCGTGTCCGGCCAGGAGGAACTCGATGTCATCGCCCCCGTGCGGTCCGAGGTCATCGCGCGGCATCACCTCGACGACGAGCCGCGCCCGGGGCATGGCGAGGTGGCCGAGCTCGGCGGTGACCTGCCCACCGAGGCGCTGCGCCGCACCGCTGCGCTCGGCGCTGATGCGGGCGGCGAGCGCCTCGAGCTGCGCCCTGGCCGCATCGCGCTCCCGCTCAAGTCGCGCGACGGTCTCCTCATCGTCATCGAGCTCGGCGAGGCGGACCCTGGCCTGTGCCAGCCAGCCGAGTACGTCGGCGACCGAGTCGCCGTACTTGCGTCGCAGGCCCGCTAGGGCGCTTCGACGTTCCTCGACCGCGGCGAGCCGCCGCGGGTCGGCCTCGATGCCGGCGGCGTAGGCCGCGAGCTCGGCCGCGACATCATCGGCGCTGAGCCGTACCTCGCGGAGCCGCGTCACCAAGGGCGCGAGGGTCTGGTCGATCGACGCCGCCTTGGCCGCAGACGCCTCCGCCCCGCCGAGGAGGGTCAGTGCGTCGACGTCGTACCCGCTGCTGTCGGCCGACAGGGCTTCGTGAGCCGCACCGGCCAACTCGCGCAGCGTCTGGGCATGCCCGAGCCGGGCCGCCTCCCCCGCGAGGGCGTCATCCTCGCCCGGCTCCGGCGCGACCGCCTCGATCTCCTGGATACCGAACCTCAGCACATCGGCCTCGCGCGCACGGTCACGCGCATTACTGACCACGTCGGCCAGTGCGCGCGTGGACGCCTGCCAACTGCTCCATAGGGTGCGGTACTCGCCGAGAAGGTCGACCAGAGCGGCACCCGCGAACCCGTCTAGTGCATCGCGCTGACGACTGGGCTGCAGCAGCCGGAGTTGATCACCCTGACCGTGGACGGCCGCGAGGTCCCCGGCGATCTCGGCCAGCAGGCCGACCGGAACCGTCCGGCCCTGGACCACCGTGCGGCTGCGGCCCCCCTCGCGCGCAATGGTGCGTCCGATCACAACCGGCTCGTCGTCGTCGAGGTCGACACCGGCCTCGGCGAGCCGCTCCCGGACACGGGCACGCAGGCCCGGGTCTTTCAGTTCAACGGCGCCTTCGACCTCGATGCGATCGTGACCTTCGCGGATGAGGCCGGGGTCCACCTTCGCGCCGAGGAGCAATCCCACGCCGCGCAGGATCATCGTCTTGCCCGCACCGGACTCGCCAGTGATCGCATTGAACCCCGGCCCGAAGGCGACATCGACGTCATCGAGCACGCCGAGACCGCGGATCCGGACCCAGGCGATCACGGCCGGTCCGGCTCCGGCGCCCGCCATCCTTCGACCGGCAGGTCGAACTTCGCCACCAGTCGGTCGGTGAACGGGGAGTCCTGCACTCGGGCGAAACTGACCTGTGTCGCGTGTCGGGTGACTTCGACGGTCGCGCCGGCCTCGATGGGCAGGGACCTACGACCGTCGGCGGACATCACCGCGGGTTCGGATCCGGGCGACAGTGTGATCGAGATGTGGCTGGCGGGAGCGACGACGAGTGGGCGCGCGAACAGGGCGTGCGCACTGAGGGGCACGACGAGCACTGCCTCCACTTCGGGCCACACGATCGGCCCGCCCGCGGAGAAGGCGTACGCAGTCGACCCCGTCGGGGTCGCGCAGACGACACCGTCGCATCCCCAGCGCGAGAGTGGGTGGCCGTCGATCGCGACGAGGACTTCGATCATCTTGGCCGGCATCGCCTTCTCAACCGCGATCTCGTTGAGCGCCCAGGTGCGGCTGACGCCGCCGTCGGTGTGCCGTATGCACACGTCGAGGACAACGCGTTCCTCCACGTGCCAGGTGCGCTCGACGATCGCATCTACGACGCGCGACACGTCGTCTCGCTCGGCCTCAGCCAGGAAACCGACGCGACCGAGGTTGACCCCAAGCAACGGCACGCGCGCGCCGCGGGCGCGTTCGGCCGCGCGCAGGATGGTTCCGTCGCCGCCGACCACGACAACGATTTCGCAACCGGTCGCCGCATGCTCGTCACCGGGTACGACGCGGACCCCTGGCAGGTCGAGACCTTCGGCGTCTTCCTCGCTCACCACGACGCCGAACCCGGCAGCCATCAGGCCGGATGCGATGCGGCTGCCGACTCCCCGCGCCTCCGCGCGGGTCGCGTGCACCACGACGAGCGCGGAGCGATGTCCGTCCGGGGCGCCCATGTCAGACCGCATCCTGCGGGCCTGCGGCGACGGCGGCCTCGACGTCCGAACGCGGCGCAGCAGCCCCACCCCGCCGCAGATGGAGGAAGTACTCGACGTTCCCACTCGGCCCGGGGAGCGGGCTGGCAACAACGCCCATCGTCCCCCAACCCAGTGTGTGCGCCATGGCGCTGATCCTATGGACCGCGTCGACCCGCAGCGACCGGTCACGCACAACCCCACCGCTACCGAGTGCCTCGCGGCCCACCTCGAACTGCGGCTTGACCATCACCAGCAGATCCGCGTCAGCGGCTGCGCACCCGGTCAGGGCCGGCAGGACCGTCGCCAGGGAGATGAATGACAGGTCGGCGACGAGGACGCCCGGCACCCACGGCAGGTCCTCGGGACGCAGGGTGCGCACATTGGTCCGGTCCATCACCGTCACCCGGGGATCGGTCCGCAGCGACCACGCCAACTGGCCGTACCCGACATCAACCGCCACCACCGCCGCGGCACCCCGCTCGAGCAGCACCTGGGTGAAGCCGCCCGTCGATGCCCCCGCGTCGAGACAGAGCCGGCCCAGCACGGCCACATCGGGGAAGGCCTCAAGCGCCCCGATCAACTTGTGCGCACCCCGAGATACGTAGTGCGACGACTCGGCAACTGTGATCGCCTCACCCTCGGCCACGAGTCGCGCGGGCTTGTCGGCGCGAGCGCCCGAGACCGTCACCAGGCCCGCGGCGATCAGCTCCGCAGCCGCGGTCCGGGACCGCACCAGGCCGCGGCGCACGAGTTCTGCATCGAGGCGACGTCGCACTGTGGGCTGCGTGGGACGTGCGTCAGTCGGAGGGCGCGGTCGCGTCCGCGAGGGCCGCGGTCAGGCGCACGTGGATATCCGAGTAGATGTCGGCATGTTCGTGCACCGGGGCATCCGCCAGGTCATCCAGCCGGGCCAGCGCGGCCTCGACCCGTGCATCACGCGCATTCGGGGCGAACCCGCCCGCACTCCCCTGATCGCCGTTGCCCTCACCGGCGCTGACGCTCACGATGCACCCTCGGCCGCGGCCGATTTCTTGGACGACGACTTCTTGGACGACGACTTCTTGGATGCCTTAGGCGCACCCTTCGCAGTTCCCGACTTCTTCGACCCGGTCGCCGCGTCCAGCTCCGCCTTCAACGCCTCGACTTCGGTGCGCAACGCGGCGAGCTGGCCCTCGAGGCGGTCGACGTGCTTGCGCACCGCCGCGACCTCGTCGACGTGTGCGAACCCGAGCGCCCCCATGGCCGCCTGGACACTGTCGTCCACCATCTCCTGCAGGGCCTCGCGATTCGCCCGGACCGTCTCCATCAGCTCGTCGGCCACCTCGTTCACGTCCGCATCGGTTGCTGTGCCGCGGGCCGCGAGGACCATGCCCTGGGCGATGAGCTGGCGCGCTGCTTCGGTGGCCTGCTGACGCGCCATCTCGGTGAGTCCGTTGGCCATCGCGAGGTAGGGCTTGAGTTCGTCCAGCATCACAACTCCTTGCTCTCGTCCTTGCTCTCGATCCGCCCGAAGGCCTGGGACTGAAACCGACGGCCTTCCTAGGGTACTGCCGCGCACAGGGCGTCGAGATGCCGCACGGCGCCCTCGATGTCCGGGGTAACCGCCGATGCCCAGGCCGCAGAAGCGGCTGCCCGCCACTGGCAGGCGACCTCGGATGCGGTCGTCGCCGGGCCGCTGACGGTGAGCGCCCCCTCCAGCACCGTCGCCGTGGCACGACCGCAGCGGAATGCGGCTCCGTCGGAATCGACGCCCGGATGCTCGTCGGCGAGGCCGCGCAGGTCGACGCTCAGCAGGTGCGGGCGGTGGTGCGGTGCCGCGGTGAGCAGGGTGCGCGCATCGGTCACCCCGGTGAGCACCAGCAATGCGGGGATCCCGGCGCGGTGACCAGCCTCGATGTCGGTGTCGAGCCGGTCTCCCACCATCACGGGTGCGGTAGCGCCGACGCGCTCGATGCTCTCCAGGGCCAAGGTCGACTCGGGCTTCCCAGCGACAGCATCCGGCTCGCGACCGACCACCGCAGCTAGGAGTCGCACGAACGATCCGTTGCCCGGGGCGGGGCCGTCCGGAGTCGGAACGGTCAGATCGCGGTTCGTGGCGATCCACGGGATCCCACCGGCGAGTGCGTACGCCGCTTCCGCGAGGTGCTGCCAGGTGAGATCACGGCCGAAGCCCTGCATCACCGCAGCCGGGGTACTGCTGCGATCCCGGACGACCGCGAACCCCCGGTCCGTCAGTGCCTGCGCGACACCCGGCCCGCCGACCGCGAGCACCGTGGCCCCCGCCGCTACGAAGGACTCCATCAGGTGTGCGCCCGCCTGCGCCGAGGTGACGACGTCGT
This sequence comes from Candidatus Nanopelagicales bacterium, assembly GCA_044370555.1. Lineage (GTDB taxonomy): Bacteria > Actinomycetota > Actinomycetes > S36-B12 > S36-B12 > CAINMH01. The sequence continues at coordinate 2,503 of JBILVH010000074.1, read as the reverse complement.
CGGGTGCGACGTCGAGTCCGATCCGCCGGAGATGCTCGGCGACGTCCGCGGGTGGCCGCGAGGCATTGTTCGTGACGTAGGCGATCGAGACGCCCGAAGACCGCGCCCCGCGCAGCGCCGAAGCCGCATGCGCAACCGCGTGGTCACCGACGTACACCACACCGTCAAGGTCGAGTAGGAGGGCATCGAACCGATCCACCGGCGGTGGGCTGGCGAGGAACGTCACGGTGCTGCCCTCACGGCCGATCGTGCACGGGCCCGCGCGCAGGGAGTCCGGCATCGCGGCGGGCACGCAGGGTGGCACGCACCTGGCCCAGGGCGGTTCGGTATGCCGGCTGGGACGGACGCATCACACAGGCCATCGCGAGATGCTCCTCGGCGACCGGGAAGTCCTGTGCCCTCCAGGCGGTCATGCCGCAGACGTAGTGCGCGTAGTCATCGTCCGGGGCCTCGTCAACGATCTGCTCGAAGATCGCCCGCGCGTCGGCGAATCGACCGGTGTCGAAGTAGGAGCGCCCCAGCGCCTCCCGAGCCGAGCGCGTCGGCATGACCTCGACGAGGCGTTCGAGCACGACACCCGCCGCGTGTGCATCACCGGATGCCAGCAGCGCCATGCCGCGCTGGTACCAGTCGTACGGTGCATCGCTCACGCACCCATCGTGCCACCCCGACGCGCTCGATCAAGGTCACCTCAACCGGCACGGCGAAGCGCTGCAACCTCGATCTCGGTGCGTGACGCAGGACCTCCGGCAGCCCGCCAGAACCTGCGGCGCAGCGACCCGCGGACCTCCCACCATGTGCCCGCTTCCCCGCGGACGGCCCGACGTCGCAGATCACCGCGCCAGGCGATGCAGTCGATGACATCGACCGGTGCAGTCGAGCCCTCGCGCGGCACGACCAGCCGGAAGATCACCGCTTCGTCGCCGCTGGGCATCACTCGGACCAGTGGCTGACCGGACTGGCGGCCGACCAGACGAACCTCGTTGACCGGGTCGGGCCCCGGGTCTTCTGATCGGGTACGGGCAGGTGACATGGCAGCTCCTCTCGACGATGCTCGCCCCACCGTGTCCGGCCTAGGTGGCAACGACAAGATGCACCGAGGGTTCTGTGGACGGCGGCGGGTTCTGTGGACGGCGGCGTAGGGTGATTGCGTGCACACGATCGACGACCTCGGCTCCGAGGTGTACGCCATCGACACCCGGATGGCCGGCTACGCCGGAATCACCTCCGGCTACCTCATCCGGGCCGACCGCCCGTGCCTGGTGGAGACGGGTACGGCGAACTCCGCCGACGAGGTGACCGCGTGCCTTGATCTGCTGGGCGTGGGACCGGCCGACCTCGCAACGGTCATCGTGACCCACATCCACCTCGACCACGCCGGCGGCGTCGGGCACATTGCCGCGAGGTTCCCGAACGCTGAGATCGTCGTCCACGAAGCCGGTGCACGGCACCTCGCCGACCCGTCCCGGCTGGTAGCGAGCGCACGACGGGTCTTCGGACCCGACATGGACCGCCTCTTCGGCGAACTGCAGGCGACGCCCGTCGAGCGCCTGCGCAGCCTCGACTCAGGATCCGTCGACCTCGGCGGCGGACGAGTCCTCGAGGTGTTCCACGCACCCGGGCACGCATCGCACCACGTCGGGATCGTGGACTCGATGACGGGCGACCTCTACACCGGCGACGCGGCCGGGGTGTACATCCCCGAGACTGCCGACATCCGACCGTCCACACCGCCCCCGGACTTCGATCTCGACCTCGCGATCGCGTCGATCGAGGCGATGCGCGACCGGCGGCCGACCCGCCTGCTGTTCAGTCACTTCGGACCAGTCGGAGACGTCGCGACGACCCTGGACCGTTCGGTCGAGGAGTTGCGGCTATGGGTGGAACTGGTGCGCGAGGCGCGGGGGGCCGGGATGGATCTCGACCACGCGGTCGCGATGGTGATGGCACGCGCGAAGGAGCGTTACCCCCATGTGCACGACGACCCCGAGGTCGCCGCGAAGTTCGAGGAGTTGTCATCGGCGGCAGCCAACGTCGCGGGCATCAGCCGGTGGCTGGACAGGGTCGAGGGGCCTGGCTCCACGTCAGGTGACGCGGCGAGTGCCCAGCGGTAGTCCGCCGGCTAGTCGTCGTCCTCAGACTCACTGAACTCCACGCCGAGCAGCGCGTCGAGTTGCTCGGCCGCATCCGTGGCCCCCTCGGGATCTGCGTCGAGTGCCTTGGCGAACCATTCGCGGGCACCCGCGTCGTCACCGGATGCCAGCAGTGCCTCGGCGTAGGCGTAGCGGACCCGCGCCACCGGAACCGATCGACCTCGACTACTAGTCGCCGGTCGACGCAGTAGCGCTAGGGCTGCCTCGGTCTGCCCGAGATCACGCCGCGCGCCAGCGCGGACGAGCAGCGCTTCGACCTGAACCTCCGCTGGTACGCCGGCCACGGAGTCGATCTCATCCAGTAACTGCAGGGCACGCTCGGGGCGGCCGAGCCCGCGTTCGCAGTCGGC
>JBILVH010000073.1:0-7826 GCA_044370555.1 Candidatus Nanopelagicales bacterium | reverse complement strand
ACTCATCGGTCCACCCCACCCATGACCGGATCGATGCTGGCCACCGCGGCAACGACGTCGGCGACCTGGCTGCCCTCGGACATCGCGGGAACAGCTTGCAGATTGGTGAAGCTGGGGTCGCGGTAGTGCACGCGGTACGGCCGTGTCCCACCGGCGCTCACGATGTGCACCCCGAGTTCACCGCGCGGGGACTCAATGGCGCTGTACACCTGACCGGCGGGGACGCGGAAGCCCTCGGTGACCAACTTGAAGTGATGGATGAGCGCCTCCATCGACTGGGACATGATGTGCTTGATGTGTTCGGGCGAATTGCCCTGCCCGTCGGATCCGATGGACAACGCGGCCGGCCAACCGATCTTGCGGTCTTCGATCATGACCGGTCCCGGCTTCAACCGGTCGAGAGCCTGTTCGACGATGCGCAGCGACTGCTCCATCTCCGCGACGCGGATCAGGAACCGGCCGTACGCATCACAGGTGGTCTGCGTCGGGACCTCGAACTCGTAGGTTTCATAGCCGCAGTACGGCGCCGACTTGCGCAGATCATGCGGGAGGCCGGTTGCCTTGAGAACCGGACCGGTGATGCCCAGGGCCATGCAACCGGCAAGATCGAGGTACCCCACGCCGGACGTGCGGCCTAGCCAGATCGCATTGCCGACGAGGAGGTCGGTCGTGTCCTTCATGCGCTTGCGCAGCAGCGGTAGCGTCTCGCGAATTCGCGTGACCCCGTCAGCCGGGAGGTCCTGCGCGACACCACCCGGACGGATGTAGGCGTTGTTCATGCGCAAACCGGTGACCATCTCGAAAACATCGAGGATGAGTTCGCGCTCGCGGAATCCGAAAGTCATCGCGGTGAGGGCACCTAGCTCCATACCACCCGTCGCCAATGCGACGAGGTGGGACGACACCCGGTTCAGTTCCATCATGAGTACGCGCAAGACGGTCGCGCGCTCCGGGATCTGCTCCTCGACCCCTAGGAGCTTCTCAACGCCGAGGCAGTAGGCGGCCTCGTTGAAGAAGGGTGACAGGTAGTCCATGCGCGTCACGAACGTGACGCCCTGCGTCCACGTGCGGAACTCGAGGTTCTTCTCGATGCCGGTGTGCAGGTACCCGATGCCGCAACGCGCCTCGGTCACCGTCTCGCCATCGAGCTCGAGGATCAGACGAAGCACGCCGTGGGTGGACGGATGCTGGGGGCCCATGTTGACGACGATCCGCTCTTGCTGCCCCTCGGCAGGCGGCGCGATGCTGTCCCAGTCGCCGCCGGACACGGTGTACACACGGCCCTCGGTCGTCTCGTAGTCGCTCGCGTAGGCGTCGGACTTGAACTCCGTCGACATCAGCTGTACGCCCTTCGATGGTCCGGTGCCGGGATCGTCGCACCCTTGTACTCCACCGGAATCCCGCCGAGCGGATAGTCCTTGCGCTGTGGGTGTCCCGGCCAGTCGTCCGGCATTTCGATCCGGGTCAGGGCGGGGTGACCGGTGAAGACGATCCCGAAGAAGTCGAATGTCTCCCGCTCATGCCAGTTGTTGGTCGGGTAGACCGCCGTGATCGACGGGATCGTGGGGTCCGTGTCCGGGCACGAGACCTCGACCCGCACCATCCGGGCGTGGGTGATGGACCGGAAGTGGTACACCGCGTGCAGTTCACGACCCGCGTCGAGCGGGTAGTGCACTCCGCTGACACCGGTGCACAACTCGAAGCGCAGTGCCGGCTCATCGCGCAGAGCCGTGACGAAAGCGACCAGGTGCTCGCGTCGCACATGGAAAGTGAGTTGCCCGCGGTCGACGACGACCTTCTCCACCGCGGTGGTGAAGGGGAGGTTCTGATCGGCGAGGGCGAGCGCCAACTCCTCGGCTGCGGCGTCGAACCAACCGCCGTACGGCGGTGCGGTCGGACCGGGCAGGGTGATCGGCTCGACGAGACCGCCGAAACCGGATGTGTCACCGGATCCGGCCACACCGAACGCGCCCTTGCGCACGGCGACGACCTCGAGGGGCTGGACCCCGGCAGGTATGAGGTCCGCGGGTGGCTGGTCGGTCATCGCAGCAGGCCCACCATCGCCGACGTCGGCTCGCTGACGAGGGCCTCCCGCTCCGCGGCAGCGAACTCGCGTCGCGCGTCGGCACCGAGCGGAGTCGCGGCGATCTGGTCGTGCAGCTTCAAGATGGCATCGATCAGCATCTCGGGGCGCGGCGGGCAGCCCGGCAGGTAGATGTCAACGGGGACGACATGGTCGACGCCCTGGACGACCGCGTAGTTGTTGAACATGCCGCCGCTCGAGGCACACACGCCCATGGCGAGCACCCACTTGGGATTGGGCATCTGGTCGTAGATCTGGCGCAGCACCGGAGCCATCTTCTGGCTGACACGGCCGGCGACGATCATGAGGTCTGCCTGCCGCGGCGAAGCCCGGAAGACCTCCATGCCGAACCGCGCGAGGTCGAAGCGGGGGCCGCCCACCGCCATCATCTCGATCGCGCAGCAGGCGAGTCCGAAGGTGGCTGGCCATAGCGACCCCTTGCGGGCGTACCCGGCGACCTTCTCCACCGTCGTCAACAGCAGGCCGGACGGCAGTTTCTCCTCGAGTCCCATCAATTCACCTAATCCCACTCCAGCCCGCGCCTGCGCCAGACATAGGCGTAGACCACGAGCACCGCTGCGATGAAGAGGACCATCTCGACGAGCCCGAACATGCCGAGTTGATCGAAGGCGACCGCCCACGGATAGAGGAACACGATCTCGATATCGAAGATGATGAACAGCATCGCGGTGAGGTAGTACTTCACCGGGAAGCGACCGCCGCCGACCGGCTGCGGGGTGGGGTCGATACCGCATTCGTAAGCGTCCCGCTTCGCGCGGTTGAATCGCTTCGGTCCGGTGAACGTCGCTAACGTCACCGAGAAAATGGCGAACGCGGCTCCTAATGCCAGGAGCACGAGGATCGGTGCATAGGCATTCACCGAGCAACTCCTCCAGATCCGCTACGCCAAAGTAAACCCATCCTAGGGGGGCCGGACGAGGGCACCGCACGGGGTCGCGTGCCCCCCGGATCGGTTAGTCCAATCAGTTCGACGTCCAGACCGGCAGCCTGCCGTCACGCTCCGCCTCGGCCAGAGTCGGGGCCTGCGCATCGCGCGGCGAGAGGATCAGATCGAGGTCCGGCCACGGCAGACCCAATGCGGGGTCGAGCGGATTGACGGAGTGCTCCCGGCCAGGGTCGTAGGCCGACGACACCGCGTAAGAGACCACCGCCTGATCGGTGAGGGCACAGAATCCGTGCCCGACCCCGACGGGCAGGTAGACGGCGCGCCGGTCCGAATCATCGAGCACGACGGTGGCGTGCTCGCCGAATGTCGGGCTGCCGACCCGCAGGTCGACGATCACATCGAGCACGCGGCCGAACTGGCACATGACGTACTTCGCCTGGCCGGGCGGCACGTCTGCGTAGTGGATCCCGCGTACGACACCACGCATGGATACCGACAGGTTCATCTGGGCCACCGCGAAGGATGCGCCCGTAGCAGCCGTGAAGTCACGCTCGGTGAAGGTCTCGCAGAAAGTCCCCCGATCATCGGCGAACTGGCGCGGGGTGAAGACGAACGCCCCCGGAACGGCGAGTTCCGCGAACTCCATGCCTTGACGCTACCGGCCGCGGTGCAAGGCGACTATCCCCCCGGTGAGGTTGAGCCACTGCACGTGCTGCCAGCCCGCCGCCTGCATCATCGCGGCAAGGTCCGCCTGGTTCGGCCATGCCCGGATGGACTCGGCGAGGTAGACGTACGCATCCGGATTGCTCGATACGCGGCGCGCCACGGCCGGGAGGGCGCGCATGAGGTAGTCGGTGTACACGGTCGCGACGGGCGGCAGGCTCGGCTGGCTGAACTCGCACACCACGAGGCGGCCCCCGGGGCGGACCACGCGGCGCAGTTCCCGGAGAGCCGCAACGGGGTCGGCGGTGTTCCTGAGGCCGAAGGACATGCTCGCCGCGTCGAAGGCACCATCCCCGAAGGGAAGTCGGAGCGCGTCGCCAGCCACGAAGGACAGTTCCGGGCAGCGGCGACGACCCACCCGGAGCATGCCGAGGGAGAAGTCGCACGCCACGACATCGGCACCCCGACGGGCGAAGGGCAGGCTCGATGTGCCGGTCCCGGCGGCGAGGTCGAGCACCCGCTCACCCGGCTGCGGATCGACCGCGTTGACCACGGCCCGGCGCCACAGCCGGGTCTGCCCAAGGGCGAGGATGTCGTTGGTGATGTCGTAGCGGGCGGCGACGTCGTCGAACATCGCCGCAACCTCCGCCGGGTCCTTGTCGAGCCGCGCGCGGGACATGGCTCCATCGTGTCATCACCCGCGATGACCGGCCCGTCGCGGGCGGCTAGGCGAGGTGGACTGCGTCACACCGCCCCACGTGGGCGCCGGTGTCGACGCGGCACCGGAGGGCGCGGTCACCCGCCGCGGCCTAGCCTTAGCCCATGGTCGCTTCGATGCCGCTGGCCCTCACCGGGCCGCTGGTGCGATCCATCCCCGTGGACCCGGCCGAACTGCTCGATCACGTGCCGTCGGAGCGGGCCCTCGCGTGGGTCCGCGACGGGGAGGGACTCGTGGCCTGGGGCGAGGCCGACCGCGTGAACGTAGACGGTCCCGAGCGGTTCAGCAGGGCGCAGCGCTGGTGGGCGTCGTGGTGCCGCACGGCTCGTATCGACGACCGGGTCGGGGTCCCCGGGTCCGGTCCGGTCGCGTTCGCGTCCTTCGCCTTCGACCCCCAGCCGGGCCTGTCGACCGTCGTCGTCCCGCGCGTGGTGCTCGGCGTACGCGGTGGTCGCGCGTGGCTGACGACGGTGGGCGATGGCGATGGTCGAGCGACTTTGGAGCCGCGAACGGTACGCGAGACGCCGGTCGTCGAGTGGGGTGAGGGAAGCCTGACCGGGGAGGAGTGGCGCGCGGCAGTCGCGACCGCCATTTCGCGGATCAGCACCGGCGAACTCGACAAGGTGGTCCTCGCGCGCGATGTGGTCGGCACGGCGAACCGCCCGGTCGACACCGGCGCCCTCCTGGCCAGACTCGCCGCCGACTACCCGAACTGCTGGACATTCAGCGTCGACGGTCTGGTGGGCGCGACTCCGGAACTCCTGGTCCGGCGGGTCGGGGACCAGGTCACGTCGCGAGTGCTGGCCGGCACGGTGAAGCGGCGCGGTGAGGAGTCCGTCGACGCCGGGTTGGCTGCCGCGCTGCTCGGCAGCGGCAAGGACCTCGAGGAACACGAGTACGCCGTGCACTCGGTCGCCGCCGCACTAGCCGCCCACTGCACCGACCTAGAAGTGCCGGAGCGCCCGCACATCCTTCGCCTCGCCAACGTGCAGCACCTCGCGACCGACGTCACCGGCCGACTCGCCGACGCCGCTCCGGTGCTCGCGCTCGCCGCATCCCTGCACCCGACAGCGGCCGTGTGCGGGACACCCACCGAGCGCGCGCTCGCGGTCATCCGCGAGCTAGAGGGCATGGACCGTGGGCGCTACGCCGGGCCGGTCGGCTGGTTCGACTCGCGCGGCGATGGGGAATTCGGCATCGCACTCCGGTGCGCCGAAATCGAAGGTGACAAAGTGCGCGCCTTCGCCGGGTGCGGACTCGTGGCCGGCAGCGATCCGGAATCGGAGTGGGCGGAGTCGCAGGCCAAGCTCGTGCCCATGCGCACCGCCCTCTCCGCCGACTGACCCCGACGGGCCCGCCGGCGCGATCACTCGCCGTCGAGGCGGGCAAGTGCGCGCGTGAGCCTCTCCTGGGCGGCCGTGACGACCGCTCGCTCGCGGGCCCGCGAAGCACACGCGGCGATCACGATCCGCGGCCCGGACGCCGACGTCGACAGCGTGTTGACGACAGCTTCGCGGCTCGTCGCGCGGAGCACCTCCACGCCCGGTGCAACCAGGAGCTCCGCGAGGTCAGCACCGTGCGGCGTACCGAAGACGCGGTCGAAGTCCCGCGCGAACCTGTCGTCGCCCTGCTCAAGGGAGGAGAAGATCCCGCCTCCGTCGTTGTCTATGACGACGTACGTGAGCGGCGGCCGCTCCTCGCCAGGGGCGGCGAGGAGCCCGTTGCGGTCGTACACCGCGGTCAGGTCGCCGAGTACGCACACCGTGGATCCACCCGTCGCACGGCTGTGCGCGAGCGCGGCGCCCCAGGCCATCGACACCACCCCGTCGATCCCGGAGGTGCCCCGGTTGGCGAGGGCGCGGGTGCGCAGCGCGCCACCGAAGGCCGCGACATGCCGGATCGGCCACGACGAGCCGATGACCAGGAGGTCGGCTACGCCCACCGCCGCCGCCACCGCTCGCGCCACCACCGGCCCCGATAGCTCGTCGGTGTCGTCGATTCCGGACGCGATCTCACGGGCGCAGGCATCCGCGGCCGACCACCGGTCCGACCAGGCACCCGCTCGACGCGGATGCGCCTGCGGGACCTGATCCACCACGATCCGCGCGGACCGCGTCGGATCCGCCAGGTGGCTCAGTGGCCGCGGATCGACGGCGACGTGCACGCCCGCCCGCGTGACGAGATCGGCCACCCCGCGGCTGAGCCCGAGCGCCCCCACGGTGACGACGACCTCCGGTGCCGAGCGCGCGCGCCAGGCCGCGTCACCGGCCAGGAAGGTGCCGTACGCCAGCGCACCGGGTACGCCGGAGCAGCCTCCGGTGGGCTCACTGATGATGGGCCAGCCGGTGGCGGCGGAGAGGTCGCGCACCAGGTCGGGCACCGCCGGATCGCCGTGGTCGCCCACGATGATCAGACCGCGCTGCGCATCAGCTCGCTCCAGGAGGATGTCGTCGAGCGTGGGCGCCGACCCCGCGGGCGAGCGGATCGCGCGGACGCGCGGGCGGTCCGCGGCATGGGGTACCCAGTCCTCGTCACCGGGGTCGGGGACGAGCGGCGCATCCAGCGGCACGTTGAGGTGCACCGGACCGGGGAACGCACCGTCCGCCGCAACGGCGAGCGCGCGGGCGACGATGGAGCGAGCGGCGCCGTCATCGTCGACGTCGACTTCCGCGAACCAGCGCGGTGCATCGCCGAACAGCCGGACCTGGTCGATCGTCTGATTCGCTCCGGTGGCGCGTAGGGCCGGGGGGCGATCAGCCGTGATGGCGATGAGCGGGACTCCGGCGTACGACGCCTCGACCATCGCCGGATGCAGATTCACCGCTGCGGTTCCCGACGTCGTCACAACCGCTGCCGGGTGCCCACCTACCTTCGCGATCCCCAGCGCGAGGTACCCCGCGCTGCGTTCATCAGCGCGGACGTGCAGGCGGATGAGCCCTGCTCGCTCGGCGGCGGCGAAGGCGAGTGCCAACGGCGCCGAGCGCGAGCCCGGTGCCAGGGCGACATCGCGGACTCCGCCGGCTATCACCTCGGCCACCACCGCGCGCGCGCGGGACGTTGACGGGTTCACGGGACGACTCTCTCACGCAACGAGGTGCCCGACACGGTCGCGCGCACCGGCCTTCCACGCTGCAGTGAGCCGCTCAGCCCACCAGGCCGCTCGGCCGTCCCGCAGGCGATTACGCGCTGCCACGAGGGATTCCAGGTCGGGGGCGGTCCGCTGCACGGGCAGTAGGCCGCGGGTCGGGACAAGGGGACTCTCGACGACGTCGGCCTCCAGGAGCGCACCCGTGCCGAGGCCGGCCGCGCGCTCGGGCAGCACTGCGGCTAGGGCGATTCCCGCACTCAGTCCGACGGCGCTGTCGAGGCTGCCGCTCACGACCACATCGACGCCGACCTGCTCGGCCACCTCCAGGGCCCGGCCGACACCGCCGAGCGGACCGACCTTCACCACC
>JBILVH010000072.1:0-7922 GCA_044370555.1 Candidatus Nanopelagicales bacterium | reverse complement strand
GGGGTCGACGTCGTGGTGGGCACGCCGGGGCGCGTCATCGATCTCGCGACCCGACGTGACCTGATTCTGCGAGATGTACGCACGCTGGTGCTCGACGAGGCCGACGAGATGCTCGACATGGGATTCCTCCCCGATGTCGAGCGCATCGTCGCCATGCTGCCCACCGACCGGCAGACGATGCTCTTCTCGGCCACCATGCCCGGGCAGATCCTGTCGCTCGCCCGGCGCTACATGCAGCAGCCCACGCATATCCGTGCGGCTATTCCCGGTGATGAGAGTTCCACCGTCGATGCGATCGAGCAGCACGTGTGGCGTGCGCACAGCATGGACAAGGAAGAACTCCTCGCACGGGTCCTGCAGGCCGAGACGTGCACTCGCACGGTCGTTTTCACGCGAACGAAGCGGAGCGCACAGCGGGTCTGCGATGCGCTGCGCGAGCGCGGGTTTGCGGCCGTCACGGTGCACGGAGATCTGGGCCAGGGCGCGCGTGAGCAGGCGCTCAGCGACTTCCGTGAGGGCCGCGCCGCCGTGCTGATCGCCACCGACGTTGCCGCGCGGGGCATCGACATCGAGGCCGTGACGCACGTGATCAACCTCGAGTGCCCCGACGACGAGAAGGCCTATGTCCATCGGATCGGACGCACGGGTCGGGCCGGCGCCAACGGAGTGGCGATCACCCTGGTCGACTGGGCCGATATAGCCCGTTGGCAAATGATCAACCGCGCCCTCGGCCTCGCCTTCCCCGAGCCGCTGGAGACCTACTCCACGAGTGAGCATGTCTATGCCGGACTAGGGATCGACCCCTCGGTCACCGGCCGCATCGGGTCCGCGGCCGGATCCGCCGCACCGGCACGCACGTCACCGCGGCCGAGCGAAGACACCAAACGACCGCGGCAACGCAACCGCTCGCGCAGCGGTGGATCGTCCGGCCAGGCCAAGGTATCCAGCACGCCAACCCCCGCCGCTGCCGGCGCTCCGCCCGCGGGTGAGTCAGGGGCCTCGGCAGCCAGCCGCAGTAGGTCGCGCCAGCGTCGACGGACCAAGCGCGTGGGCGGCCCGGACCCGTCCTGATCCGGTGGGACTTAGTCCCCCGGTCGCTCCGCGCCGTCGGCGGCCCGTGCAGCAGGTGGCTGCGTTGCGGGTGCCTGCGTTGCGGGTGCCTGTGCAGCGGGTGCCTGTGCAGCGGGCACCGGTGGCGGCCAACTGATTCCGAGCATGGAGCGCGCCTGAGCGATTACCGCAGCCTCGCAGCGCACTTCGTAGGAGTTAGCCGTCAGCGCTGAGCGCGACGTGAAGTCGCGGCGGCCGCGGGTCAACGCGTAAGACACCAGCCCGAACACGATGCCGAAGCCTCCGCCGTAGACCAGGCCGAGCAGCACAAGCTGCAGGGTGTCGACCTCGGCGGTGGCGAACAGCGAGACGAAGAGTCCGATGAGCAGGCCGAACCAGGCTCCGGTCAGCAGACCGCCCGCGGCAGCGCGACCCCACGACATCCGACCGAGTACGGACTCCACCGTGCGTAGGTCCACACCGACGATCGCGAGGTTCTGCACCGGGAACCCCTTATCGCTCAGGGTGTCGACGGCCTTCTGCGCATCCGCGTACGACGTGTAGGCGGCGAGGAGCGGTCGGTCGGCAACGGTTCGAGCGGCTGCGGCGGTCCGGGCGTCCATGGCTACACCGTACGCCGCGAACTTCGGCAATGCGCTCCGCGCCCTGCACCAGCCCGCGTACCTTGAGCGTCCATGGTCCGGTCCATGTCCCAGCCCGCCCTGATCGGTCCCCTGCCCGCCCGATGGGCCCGCCCGCTCTTCGCCGTGAACGCGGTTGTTGCGTGGTTCGCGGTGGGGTTCCAGGTGTTCATCTCAGTGTCGGGGATGTACCCGAGTCAGAACACCGACCCCCACCTCTACGGGGACCCCACCCAGGGCTTCCTAGGACGTCTGATCGACATCCTGAGCTACTTCACGATCCTCAGCAATGTGGTGGTCGCGGTCGTGATGACCATGCTCTGGCGAGCACCTCGGCGCACCGGCTGGTTCTTCCGGGCGCTGCGCCTCGACAGCCTGATGATGATCACGATCACCTGCATCGTCTACAACGCGCTGCTGCGTTCCACCACGGTCAATGTCGGTTTGAACGTCTACACCGACCTGCTGCTGCACCAGGTCGTACCAGTAGTCACGGTGCTGGTGTGGCTGCTTGCCGGACCTCGCAGACAGTTCGGCCTCCGTGATCTGCTGCCCGCGCTGATCGTCCCGCTCGCATGGGCCGCTTACGCACTCATCCGTGGAGCCATCATCGGCGCGTACCCCTACGACATCGTCAACGTGGCGAAGTACGGCTACGGATCCGTCCTGTTGACCATCGCGATCATCATTGGCTTCGGCATCGCACTCGGCCTCATTGCAATCGGCATCGAGCGCCTGCTCTCCGGTCGACGTTGACCCGATCGGAACGCCGCGATCAGCGGCGCTGCGATCACGTGCGGGTCTTGTACTCCTCGAGCAACCGTCGGGCGATGATCATCTTCTGGATATCCGCCGTGCCCTCGCCGATCATCAGCATCGGTGCTTCGCGGTAGAGCCGCTCAATCTCGTACTCCTTGGAGTAGCCGTAGCCGCCGTGGATCCGGAACGAATCCTCGACGACCTCCTTGCAGTACTCGCTGGCCAGCATCTTGGCCATGCCTGACTCGAGATCATTGCGCTCGCCGGAGTCCTTCTTGCGGGCCGACATGATCATCATCTGGTGCGCGGCTTCCACCTTGGTCGCCATCTCGGCGAGGCGGAAGGCGACGGCCTGGTGCTCGGCGATGGGCTTGCCGAAGGTCACCCGCTGCTGGGCGTACTCCACCCCGAGCTCGAATGCCCGCAGGGCCAAGCCGCATGCGCGCGCAGCCACGTTCACGCGGCCCACCTCTACGCCGTCCATCATCTGGTAGAAGCCCTTGCCCGGTTCGCCGCCGAGGACCTTGTCGGCGGGAAGCCGCAGGTTCTCCATCACGAGTTCGGTGGTGTCGACCCCCTTGTAGCCCATCTTCTCGATCTTGCCGGGGATCGTGAGCCCAGGACGGACCTCCCCGAAACCGGCAGGCTTGTCGACGAGGAAAGTCGTCATTCGCTTGTACACGCTCGCGCCCTCGGGGGCATCTCCGTCGGTGCGCACGAGCACCGCGACGACCGTGGACGAACCACCATTCGTCAGCCACATCTTCTGGCCGTTGAGGACGTAGTCGTCGCCGTCGCGCACCGCCCGGCTGGTGATCGCCGAGACATCGCTTCCGCAGCCAGGCTCGCTCATCGAGAAGGCGCCGCGGATCTCGCCGGTGGCCATGCGCGGGAGGTAGTACTCCTTCTGCTCGGCTGTGCCGTGCTGCATGATCATGTACGCAACGATGAAGTGTGTGTTGATGACACCGCTCACACTCATCCAGCCGCGCGCGATCTCTTCGACGACCAGCGCATAGGTGAGAAGTGACTCGCCGAGGCCGCCGTACTCCTCGGGGATCATCAACCCGAAGACGCCGAGATCCTTAAGCCCCTCGACGATGTCGGCCGGGTACTCGTCCTTGTGCTCCAGGAAGGTCGCGTTGGGCAGGATCTCGTTGTCCACGAATGTGCGGACGGCCTTCAGGATCTCGACCTGGATGTCGTTGAGGCCCTCGGTCTGGGCAAGTCGCGTCATGGCTGCTCCCGGTTGGCGTCCCGCGCCGGCGCTGCGGGCTGCCACAGACTACGCCGGGCTCCACGGATCCACACTTCGGCAAAGACGTCCGTGTGCACCACATCACATCGCGCGCCAAGCACGCTGTCGAGGCGTACGCCCGAGCAGGTTCGGCGAGGTTTGAACCGGAACAGACAGGTCCGGTCCAGGTGTGGGCACGGTTCGCACCCCGAACCTCAGCCTCCCCCACTCCCTCACGGTGTCAGAACGAGCCGGAAAACGAAACGTTTTGACACCGTGAGGAGGTTGCCGGGGGGCGGGGGTCCGTCGCTCTTGACTACGCCTCAGGCGGGGTGAAGGCCTGCGTGCGCTGCATGCCGGCGGCCCGGCCCTTGGCTGAGATGACCAGTGCCATCTTGCGCGAGGCCTCATCGATCATCTCGTCGCCGAGCATGACCGCGCCCTTGGCCCCGCCTTCGGCCGACGTGTAGTAGGCGTACGCGTCGAGGATGAGTTCGGCGTGGTCATAGTCCTCCTGCCGCGGCGAGTAGACCTCGTTGCAGGCGTCGATCTGCCCCGGGTGCAGGGCCCACTTACCGTCGAACCCGAGGGCCGCCGAGCGACTCGCCACCCTGGTGAAGCCTTCGACGTCCTTGATCTGGAGGTAGGGACCGTCGATAGCCTGCTTGTCGTAGGCCCGCGCCGCCATCAGGATGCGCATGAGGATGTAGTGGTAGGCGTCACCCACGTCGTACCCGGGCGGCTGCTCCCCCACCACGAGTGACTTCATGTTGATGCTCGCCATGAAGTCCGCGGGACCGAAGATGATGGTCTCCACACGCGGTGAAGCGGCCGCGATCGCATCGACGTTGATCAGGCCGAGCGCATTCTCGATCTGCGCTTCGATGCCGATTCGGCCGACCTCAAGGCCGTTCGACTTCTCGATCTGCGTGAGCAGCAGGTCAAGTGCCACGACCTGCTCCGCGGTCTGCACCTTCGGCAGCATGATGCAGTCGAGGTTGGCTCCCGCGCCCTCCACAACCTCGACGACATCGGCGTACGTCCACTGCGTCGTCCAGTCGTTGACCCGCACCACGCGGGCCTTGCCATCGAAGCCGCCCTCGTTGAGCGCGGCCACGATGTTCTTGCGGGCCTCCGGCTTGGCGATCGGGGCCACGGCATCCTCGATGTCCATGAAAATCTGGTCCGCGGGCAGGCCGCGTGCCTTGTCGAGCATCTTCGGGCTGGACCCGGGGACGGCGAGATTCGAGCGGCGGGACCGTAGGGGGCGCGGGTTCGTCATGAGCCCAAACCCTAGTCACTGTGACGGTCCGGGGCCCGTCCACGGGTAGCCTTCGCACGTGAGCAGCACCACACGTGTCTTCCTGGCCAGGCTGGCTGGCGCCGGAGTCTTCGACCCGAACGGCGACCAGGTCGGCCGGGTGCGCGACGTCGTCTCGGTGCTGCGTACCGGCCACCAGCCGCCCCGAGTCCTCGGACTCGTCGTGGAGGTGCAGGGGCGCCGCCGCGTGTTCCTCCCTATGACCCGTGTCACAGCGCTCGACTCAGGTCAGGTGATCACGACCGGAACCATCAACATGCGCCGCTTCCAGCAGCGGCCGGGCGAGACCCTCGTCATGGCCGAGCTCTTCGACCGCAAGGTCGATCTGCGCGACGGCGGGGAGCGCGTGGTGATCATGGACGTCGGCATCGAGCAGGACCGCACCCGCGACTGGTTCGTGCGCGAGGTGTACGTCAGGCGCGGGCGCCTGCGGCGCGGCGGCTCCCAGATCATCGAGTGGAATGACGTCGTGGGTCTGGCCCGCGACGAACCCGAGCAGGGCGCCGAGCACCTACTCGCAACCATGGACAACATGCGTCCCGCCGACCTAGCCAACGTCCTGCACGACCTCACACCGAAGCGTCGACTCGAGGTGGCCCGAGGTCTCGACGATGAGCGGCTTGCCGACGTCCTGGAGGAGATGCCCGAGGACCTGCGCGTCGAGATCCTGCAGCTCCTTGAAGCCGAACGGGCCGCCGACGTGCTCGAGGAGATGGACCCCGACGATGCCGCGGACCTCATCTCCGAACTCCCCCCGGACACAGCGGCCGACCTGCTCAAGCGCATGGAGCCCGAGGAGGCCGAGGACATCCGACGCCTGCTGAGCTACGGCGACTACACGGCCGGCGGCATGATGACGACCGAGCCCGTGATCCTGCCGCCGGACGCCACGGTGGCCGACGCTCTGGCGCGAGTGCGCAACCCCGACCTGTCACCGTCCCTGGCCGCCCAGGTGTACGTCGTGCGGCCGCCGCTCGACACCCCGACGGGCCGCTATATCGGCACCGCACACTTCCAGCGGCTCCTCCGCGAGCCGCCCGCGACGCTCGTCTCGGCGGTGGTCGAGACCGACCTCGAGCCGATAGGGCCCGATGCGCCGATCGCGCAGGTCACGCGCTACTTCGCGACCTACAACCTCGTGGCGATCCCCGTCGTCGACGAGGCGGACCACCTGCTCGGCGCGGTAACGGTCGACGACCTGATCGACCACATGCTGCCCGAGGACTGGCGTGACCCCACGGGAGGCGACGATGGCGACTAACCGTCGTCGGCTCGATCAGCCGATGCAGCGCGGCCGCCTGAACCGGCCGACCTACGACCCCGACCTCTTCGGTCGGGTGTCCGAGCGCGTGGCTCGCTTCATCGGCTCGTGGGCCTTCATCGCATGGATGACCGGCGCCATCGTGCTGTGGGTGGGCTGGAACACCCTCGGTCCGGCGGATCTGCGGCCCGACCCGTTCCCCTTCATCTTCCTCACGCTGCTGCTGTCGCTGCAGGCGTCGTACGCAGCCCCGCTCATCCTGCTCGCCCAGAACCGGCAGGCGGACCGCGACCGCGTGCAGTACGCCGAGGACCGCTTGCGGACCGACCGGCTGATCGCGGACGCGGAGTATCTCGCGCGCGAGGTCGCCGCCCTGCGGGCAGCCCTCGGCGAGGTCGCCACCCGCGACTTCCTGCGCGGTGAGTTGCGCGACCTCGTGGAGGACCTTCGGGAGTGGGAGCGGGAACGCCCGTCAGCTCCAGGCCCAGCCGGGCCAGCGCAGTCCGGCAGCGGCGAGTAGCCGACGCACGGCGGGGATCGACACACCGATCACGTTGCCGGGGTCCCCCTCGACCCGGTCGATCAGCGGGGCGCCGAGGCCGTCGAGGGTGAACCCGCCGGCGACGTGCAGCGGCTCGCCGGTCGCGACGTACGCACGCGCTTCGTCGTCTGTGAACTCCGCGAACGCGACGCCGGTGCCCACCAACTCGGTGTGGGTGCGCCCACCGACGATGAGCGCATGGCCGGTCCACAGGACCCCGCGGCCACCCCGCATGCGCAGCGCGCGTTCGTACGCCGCCTCGGCGGTCCCGGGCTTGCCCCAGCCACGCCCGGCGAACTCGAATACCGAGTCGCAGCCGAGTATGACGGCCTCGTGGGGCACGTCGGAGCGATCCGCGACCGCTCGGGCCTTCGCCTGGGCGAGCGTCGCGGCGGTCTGCCGGGGGTCGAGGCCCGTGGCGAGCACGTCCTCGTCCACACCGCTCACCACGACCACCGGATCCACACCTGCCTGCCTGAGCAGGCGCAGCCTCGCGGGCGAGGCGGAGGCCAGGACGAAGTACATGGCATCAGACCCTAGACTCTGCCGGATGCAGAAGGTCCTGATCGCCAACCGCGGGGAGATCGCCGTCCGCGTCATTCGCGCCTGCCGTGACGAGGGCCTGCAGTCCGTAGCCATCTACGCGGACCCCGACCGCGACGCCATGCACGTCCAGATGGCCGATGAGGCGTTCGCCCTCGGCGGCGCTACGGCTGCAGAGACCTACCTCGACATCGCGAAGGTCATCGACGCGTGCCTGCGTTCCGGCGCCGACGCGGTGCACCCCGGCTACGGGTTCCTCTCCGAGAACGCCGACTTCGCCCAGGCGGTGATCGACGCTGGTCTCACGTGGGTCGGTCCGCCCCCCGCGGCCATCCGCTCCCTCGGTGACAAGGTGTCCGCGCGGCACATCGCGCAGCGCGCCGGCGCACCGCAGGTGCCCGGTACACCGGACCCCGTCAGCGGCGCCGACGAGGTGGTTGCCTTCGCCAAGGAACACGGCCTGCCCGTCGCCATCAAGGCCGCGTTCGGTGGCGGCGGCCGCGGACTGAAGGTCGCGCGGACCCTCGAGGAGATCCCGGAGCTCTACGACTCGGCGGTACGGGAGGCGG
>JBILVH010000071.1:0-8008 GCA_044370555.1 Candidatus Nanopelagicales bacterium | reverse complement strand
CGCTGTCCACCGCTCCACGACTGTGATCCAACCACCGATTCCGAGCGCGGGGGCGTCAGCGGGCGTCGGGATCTGCGTCCCGCGTCCGGCGTCCCGTCAGTGCGACGCCGAGCACGATCACAGCGATTGCGACCACGGGTACGAAGGGCAGCACGCCGAGTAGTGGTCGCGCAGACAGCGGTGGGTAGAGGCCCATTTCCGAGATCCCTAGGAGGGCGAAGCCGACGAGGATCGCCACGGCGATCAGCCCCGCGACGGGTAGTCCTCGGCCGCGCGCGAGCATCGGACCCCAGTCGGGGGCCCACCCGGCAACCACCCACGCCGCTGCAACGACCAGTGCGCCGACGCCGGCGTGCAGCGCCCACCACAGGGGTCCGAGAGGTGCGGGGGCTAGCCCTAGGGCCAGCGTTCCGCCTACCGCAACAGCCACCAGCAGCATGTGCCACAGGTAGATCCCCATCGACCTGCTGCCGGCGATCGCGATGGGCACCCACACCCGATCGCGCGCCATCAGCCGCGTGAGTGCGGGCCATGCCGCGAAGAGCACGCAGATCTGCGCGAATCCGGCGAGTAGGAGCACGACCGTAGGAGGTGCGAGGTTGGACAGACCCGGAAGCGCCTGGGTGGAGATCAGCGCGCGCGAGTAGGGGCCGAGCGCGATGGCGGCTGCGGCTCCCGCGAGTGCCATCACCGCGACGGTGAGCAGGATCGTGGGCGGGACCCGACGCCACCGCGCGGCCTGTACGCCGGCAACCGCGAACAGCCCCCAGACGAGCGGGAGATTGGCCCACCCGATCAGCGCAAGACCCTGGATGCGAAGGACATCGACCAGCACCACCACCGCGGCACCACCGATCACCCACCACACCGACCGCATCCGCACCAGGAGCGGGGATACGGCCACCAGCAGGAGGTACACCCCGAGGAACCACAGCAGCTGTACTGGGAGCACTCCTGCCGCGGGAGCGAGCTCGGGTCGGATCCAACTGAGGGCGACGGAGAGGATCGCTGTGACTGCGATCAGTGGCAGGGTCGGGGCTGCGAGCCGAGTGATGCGACCTGCGTACATGTCGCGCAGGGGTGTGGGGCTGTTGAGCGAGTGCTCGAACCCGATCCCCGCTGCGAGGAAGAACACCGGGAGCCACTGCAGCAGCCACGTGATCCACCAGAGGCCCGGGGCAGCGTCCAGGGTGTTGATGACGGTGCCGTCGGAGGTGGTCCAGGCCAACTGGTGCCCGAGGACGACAAGTCCGAGGGCGACCACTTTGACGGCGTCCAACACCCGGTCACGCCCGCGTGAGACCTCGAGGACGCGGTCCTTGAGGCTCATGTGGTTGATCCAATCACCGATCAGGCCCGCGCTGAAGGCTCCGCATGGAAGGGGTGCACCGGATGCTGGTCCGGGTCGGGTGCTGACAGGATGAACCCGTCAGGAGGGACCATGGCCTACGTGCGACGACGGCGCCGGCTCGGACCGGCGTTCCGGCTGGCTGTCGTGCTCCTCAAGCCGCTCTTGACCATCACCACGCGACGGCACTGGTCGGGTTTGGAGAACCTCGAGGTCGACCCCGGCGGCATCGTTGTCGCCGCCAATCACATGACATGGATCGACCCGCTCATCATTTCGCACGCGCTATGGGACGGCGACCGGCCGCCGCGTTTCCTCGCGAAGGTCGCGCTCTTCCACGTCACCTTCATCGGCTGGGTCCTGCGCGATGCCGGGCAGATCCCGGTGTATCGCGAGAGTCGGGAGGCTGCACATGCCGTGCAGGACGCCGTCACCGCCGTCCAGCAAGGTGAGTGTGTCGTGGTCTACCCGGAAGGAACGCTCACGCGCGATCCGGAACTGTGGCCGATGGCAGCCAAGACCGGTGCAGCACGGATCGCCCTCCTCTCGGGTCGGCCGCTCGTTCCGATGGCCCACTGGGGTGCGCAGCGGCTAATGCGGCCGTATCGCAAGGAGTTCAAGCCGTTCCCGCGCAAGGATGTCCACGTCATCGTCGGCCCACCGGTCGATCTCGACGACCTGCGTGCGGCGCCGTTGACGAATGAGTCGTACCACATCGCGACCGATCGCTTGATGGATGCCATCACCGCGCTGCAGGCGAGGCTCCGCGACGAAACGCCACCGCTGGAACGATTCGTCTGGAACCGGCGGGGGACACCGGCGAGCGATGTGTCGGAAGATCCAGAAATGAACTCGGAGGACTCCGTATGACACAGGTGGCGGTCATGGGCAGCGGCTCGTGGGGGACCGCGTTCGGCATGGTCCTCGCCGACGCCGGGTCGAATGTCGTGCTGTGGGGCCGCGAGCCGGATGTCGTACACGGCATCAACACGTCGCACGTCAATGAGCGCTACCACCCCGGCATTGCGCTGCCCGATCGGATGAGGGCTACGGCCGACCCGGTCGAAGCGTTGGCCGGTGCGGAGTTGGTGATTCTTGCGGTTCCCGCGCAAACCCTTCGGGCGAACCTGGCTGAGTGGGGATCCGGCCTGCGTGGTGACCAGTTGATCTTCAGCCTGATGAAGGGGATCGAGCTCGGCACGATGATGCGCATGAGCCAGGTGATCGCGGAGGCGACGGGCTTCGCAGAGGCACGGATCGGGGTGGTGTCCGGGCCCAATCTCGCCGCGGAGATCGCCAGACGCCAACCGGCGGCGACCACCGTCGCATGCTCGGACCCCGGGGCGGCGCAGTTCGTCCAGGACGCGTGCACGACGCCGTACTTCCGGCCCTACTGGACGACCGATGTCGTCGGCAGCGAGATCGCGGGCGCCGTCAAGAATGTCATCGCACTCGCGAACGGCATGGCGGTCGGCCTGGGCTACGGCGAGAACTCCCAGTCCGCGTTGATCACGCGCGGACTGGCTGAGATCGCGCGGCTCGGTGTCGCGATGGGCGCTGACCCGCTGACCTTCATGGGCCTGGCCGGCGTCGGTGACCTGGTTGCCACGTGCTCCTCGCCGCTGTCTCGCAACCGCACGTTCGGCGTCAATCTGGGCGAGGGGCGCACCGTCGACGAGACGATCGCTCTGACGAAGCAGACCTGCGAGGGCGTCAAGAGTTGCCAGCCGATCCTCGACCTGGCGACATCGTTCGGGGTGTCGATGCCGATCACGGAGCAGGTCGTGCAAGTCGTCCATCACGGGCGAAAGCCACTGGACATGCTCGTGGCGTTCATGACCCGCGAAACGACCGGTGAGGCGATGAGCGAGCGCTGACGGGGTGGCGTCGGCGAGTGAGTGCCAGCCCCCCGCTACGGTCGTACGGTGAGGAAGCGGGCGCGGGTCGCCATCGTGTACGGCGGGCGCAGTAGCGAGCACTCGATCTCGTGCGTGAGCGCCGGAAGTCTGCTGCGCGCGATCGATCCGGAGGTCTACGACGTCGTGGCCGTCGGCATCGGACGCGATGGCCGCTGGTACCTCACCGATGCGGACCCGGACCTGCTCGTGATCCGTGACGGTGTCCTGCCCGAGGTGACCGGTGGCGAGCCGGTTGCACTGGCCTACTCGGTGGATGGCCCGGTCATCGTGGCACTCGCCGGTGGTCGTGTGCCGCTACCTATCGACGTGGTCTTCCCCGTCCTGCACGGCCCGTGGGGGGAGGACGGCACAGTCCAGGGGCTCCTCGAGTCTGCGCGGGTGCCGTATGTCGGGTCGGGAGTGTTCGCCTCGGCCGCGGGCATGGACAAGGGGCGGATGAAGGCTCTTTTCGCCGGGGCGGACCTACCGATCGGCCCGTACGTCGCCTTCGAGGCCGACCGATGGACCAGTGACCCGGCGGGGGTGCGCAAGCAGGTGCTCGAACTCGGGTTGCCGCTGTTCGTCAAGCCCGCCCGCGCGGGCTCCTCCCTCGGCATCTCGAAGGTCTCGACGGCCGCCGCGCTGGACGCCGCGATCGAGGTGGCATTCCACCACGACCCGAGGGTCGTGGTGGAGCTCGGCCTCCTTGGCGTCCGCGAGATCGAGTGCGCGGTGCTGGCCGACCCGTCCGGGGTGCCGAGGCCGAGCGTATGCGCCGAGATCGTCGTGCACGGTGAGCACGAGTTCTACGACTTCGAGGCGAAGTATCTCGATGACTCCGCGGACTTGATCGTCCCCGCCGACATTCCGACCGCGACTCACGAACGTATTGGGCGCCTCGCGGTGCGGGCGTTCGAGGCGGTCGGGTGCGAGGGGCTCGCCCGGGTCGACTTCTTCCTGCTGCCCGACGGCCGCACATTGATCAACGAACTCAACACGATGCCGGGGTTCACACCCATATCGATGTTCCCGCGGATGTGGGCGCACGAGGGTGTTACGTACCCCGAACTCGTTGACCGCCTGCTGCGCGATGCGCTGCGTCGCGGGGTGGATCTGCGCTGATGCGGCCGGGGGAGATCGGCGAGTTCGCGCTCATCGACCAGGTGGTCATGCGGCTGCCAGTGGGCTCGCAGACCGAGCTTGGCCCCGGTGACGATGCGGCGGTGGTGCGAGTGCCGGATGGGCGGGTCGTCGTCAGTACCGACGTCCTCGTCGAAGGTCGCCACTTCCGTCGTGACTGGTCGACGGCGCATGACATCGGCCGCCGCGCGGTGGCCGCGAACCTCGCGGATATCGCCGCGATGGGAGCGACCACCACCGCCCTTGTCGTGGGACTAGCAGTCCCCGCGGACGTCGATGTGGCATGGGTCACCGAACTTGCCGACGGGATAGCGGCAGAGGCATCTGCGGTGGGGGCGGGAGTCGTCGGAGGTGATGTCGTGCGCGGCGACCAGGTGGTCGTCAGTGTCACGGCACTCGGTGACCTCGGCGGTCGAACCGCCGTACGCAGGTCTGGTGCGCACCCAGGTGACGTCGTCGCCCTCGCGGGCCGCCTCGGGTGGGCGGCCGCCGGACTCGCGGTGCTCTCCCGCGGGTTCCGGTCACCGCGCAAGGTGGTCGATGCACATCGGGTCCCGGAGCCGCCGTATGCCGCCGGACCGATCGCGGCGGCGGCCGGTGCAACCGCGATGATCGACGTGAGCGACGGCCTGCTCGCCGATGCCGCGCACATTGCGCGGGCCTCTGGGGTGTGTATCGACATAGATCCGGAGCGACTCACGGTGGATCCACCCGTGCGTGATGCGGCGGCGGCGTACAACATCGACCCGCATGTGTGGCTGTTGAGCGGGGGTGATGATCACGCCCTGCTCGCGACCTTCCCGCCGGACGTGGCCCTGCCCAGCGACTTCACGGCCATCGGGTCCGTGGTGGCGCGGACTACCGCCGACGCCGGGGTCGATGTGCGGGTCAAGGGCCAGGTCTACGCAGGCCCGACCGGATTCGACCACTTCAGCTGACGCACCGCTCCTGGAGCGACGGGCCGCAGGCTCGGACTGCCTCGTTCAGCCGCGGACGACCTTGCCGGCCTTGAGGCAGCCGGCGCAGACGTTGAGACGCTTGGGGGTAGCCCCGACCAGGACGCGTACGCGCTGGATGTTCGGCACCCAACGGCGCTTGGTACGCCGGTGCGAGTGCGAGATGGCGTGCCCGTAGACCGGGCCCTTGCCGCAGACATCACAGGTGGCAGCCATCGTGTACTCCGTCAGGTCGTGAAGGTGTCGTGGGCGGGTCGGCCCACGGGCTCGAATGCGCTGCGACAGACTACCTGAGACGTCGCGGGGTGCTCAAATCAGGTGGACCCGCGCACCCGTCACCGCCGGACTCCACGAGGGGAGGGCCCCATGACCGCAGTCGTGGACGCCTCGACCGTGCTGCGGTGGCTCCAGGCCGCTACCGATCGTCTGGGCGAGGACCGGGCGGCCATCGACGCGCTCAATGTGTTCCCGGTGGCAGACGGTGATACCGGCACCAACATGTTCCTCACCTTGGAGGCCGCCACTGCGGCGGCTACCGAGGCCGCCGACGCACCCGATGCCTGCCTGGCCTCCGTGGCGTCCGCGATGGCGACCGGGGCGCTCCTCGGGGCGCGCGGCAACTCCGGGGTGATCGTCGCACAGATCCTGCGGGCCGTCGGGGACGTGCTGAAGGCGACGCCCGATGGCGGACCCTTCAGCGCCGAAGTCGTGCGTGCCGCGTTGCGCCAGGCGAGTGACCGCGCGTACAAGGCCGTCGCCGTGCCAGTCGAGGGCACGATGCTGAGCGTCGCGCGCGCCGCCTCGGAGGCTGCTGATCGCGTCGAGGCGCGCGGGCTGATGGCGGTCGTGCGTGCGGCGGAGTCGGCGGCGCGCGATGCGCTCGACCGCACGCCGGAGCAACTCGAAGTCCTGCGCCGGTCCGGGGTCGTCGACGCCGGAGGCGCGGGGCTGCTGTCCGTCTACGAGGCCCTCATCGACGTCGTGAGTGGCGTACGTCGGACGCGTACGGTGCTGCGACCCCCGGCCATCGCACCGCACACCGTGGATGCGACGTACGACGGTCCGCCGTTCGAGGTGATGTACCTCTTCGACGGTGACGAGCGCGCTGTAGAGGAATTGCGTGAACGGCTGGCACCGCTCGGGGATTCGCTCGTCATCGTCGGGGATACGCCGCTATGGAGCGTGCATGTCCACGTGTCGGATGCGGGTGCGGCGATCGAGGCCGCGTTCGATCTCGGGCGCCCCCACCGGCTGCGCATCACCCACCTCGCACCGGTGATGTCGAAGGCTGTCGCGAGGACCCGCGGCATCGTGGTCGTGACGCACGGGCCGGGAATCGCGGCAATGCTTGCTTCGAGCGGGGTCGTCGTTGTGCCGGCCGAGCCGCAGAAGCGGCCGTCGACGCGGGAGATCCTCGACGGGATCGAGCGCACCGGTGCCGGCGAGGTGATCATCCTTCCGAGCGACCGTGACACCCGCGCCGTGGCCGAGGCAGCCGCCGAACAGGCGCGGCTCACCGATGTACGTGCGACGGTGATCCCCACCCGGTCGGTGGTGCAGTCGCTGGCGGCGGTCGCGGTGCACGAGCCGAGTGCGCTCTTCGACGATGCCGTGGTGGCGATGACCCGGGCCGCGGGTGCGACCCACTACGGCGCCTTGACGGTCGCTGTACGCGAGGCACTCACCAGCGCCGGCCCGTGCCAGGTGGGTGATGTGCTCGGACTTGCCGATGGCGACATCGTGGCGATCGGTCCCGATCTCGCCGCTGTCGGGCGTGAGGTCATCGAGCGGCTGCTCACCACCGACGGCGAACTCGTGACCCTGGTGCCGGGCCTCGACGGACAGCACGTGGCTGACGAACTCGTCCTGTGGTTGGAATCAGCCCACCCGGGTGTCGAGGTGGTGACGGTGGACGGGGGGCAACCGCTGTGGCCGTTGATCCTCGGGGTCGAGTGACGTGACCGACCTGTTCGGTCCGCTGGACTTCCTCACTCCGGCCAGGCGCACCGTCCTGCGTGATGCGCTCGGCATCACCAACGTCTTCGGCCTGCTTCACCACTTCCCGCGTCGATACATCAGCAACAACGAACTGTCCGACCTAGCCGATCTGCGACTCGGCGACCACGTGACCGTCCTGGCGGAGGTGCGCTCCGTGCAGCATCGGCGTACCAAGGCCGGTGACGGTGAAGTGATCACGGTGTCGATCACCGACGGAGCGGCGCGGCTGTCCGTCGTGTTCTTCCGCAAAGGCAAGCGCACTCGGATGCGACTGCCGCGCGAGGGTGAGCGAGCGCTCTTCGCCGGCAAGGTGTCGGCCTTCCAGGGGTCACTGCAACTCGCGCATCCGCACTTCATCCCTCTGCGCCCCGACGTCGACGCGGAGGATGACGAGCGGGTCGTCGCCTTCACTGCGCCGATCCGACCGATCTACCCGGCTACCGCCGCCATCACTTCGGAGAAGTTGCGCGAGCACATCGCCACGGCGCTCGACCGGCTCGGACCGCTGCCGGACCCGATGCCCGCGGAGGTCCGGTTGCGGCGGGGCCTGATCAGTTGGGATGACGCCATGCGCACCGTGCACCTGCCACCGAGTACCGATGCGCTGGAGGCCGCGCGTCGACGCCTCCGGTTCGACGAGGCGTTCGTTCCGCAGGTGGCGCTCGCCA
>JBILVH010000070.1:0-8060 GCA_044370555.1 Candidatus Nanopelagicales bacterium | reverse complement strand
GCCGCTAGCCATTCCAGGAGGACCCGTGGCCCGCCTTTCGACTTCGGCGTACGAGGAGCTGCGCGCCCAGATCCTCACGGGCCACTACGCGCATGGCGAGCACCTCGCGGAGGAGGAGATCGCCGAATCCCTCGGGGTGAGCCGTACCCCGGTGCGCGAGGCGTTGCGCCGACTCGCCGCAGAGGGCCTGGTCGAGGTCACGCCCAACCGAGGGGCAAATGTCGCGCAGTGGACGCCGGACGAACTGCGAGAGATCTTCACGCTGCGCGCGATGCTGGAGGCCTACGCCGTCGAGCGCGCCACCGAGCGGGCGACCCCGGAGGATCTCGCCGCGCTCGAACTCATTTGCGAGCGGATGGAGAGCGTCGTCGCTAGGCCGAAGACCAACAAGTCGTATGCCACCATCGCCCAGATCAACCGTGAGTTCCACAGCGCACTTGCGCGCCTAGCCGACTCAGCGCGACTTGACTCGCTCATCGAGTCCCTGACGATCGTGCCCGTGGTCCTGCAGACCTTCCGGAAGTACAGCCCCGAGGCACTGGTGCGGTCGAGTCGTCACCACCGCGAGATCCTCGACGCGATGCGAGCGCGTGACTCCGCGTGGGCGGGCAGCGTCATGCGGGCGCACATCCTCGCCGCCCGCGACGAGGTCATCCCCTCGAACTAGTGAGAGGGAGGCGACCATCCGGTCGCCTCCCTCTCACGGGCTTCTCGTCTGACTTCTGGATCAGGCGCCCTTACCCGCGCGGGTCTTCATGAGCGGCTGCACCTTGCGGCCGAACTCGTCCATGCTGTCGATGAAGTCATCGAAGGTAAGCATGATGCCCTTGACGCCGGCAACGGATCCGACCTCGTCCAGCATGCGCGCGACCGTGGCGTGCGAGCCCACGATCGTTCCCATGTTGAAGTTGATCGCGCCCTCGGGCAGTGCGATGGTCGCAGCCGTGCCACCCTCGGCCATGTTGGCATCGGCCGCGGCCTGATCAGCCATCCACGACAACGCGCCCGCGTCGGCACCGGCGTTGTAGTGCTTCCACTTCGCCATCGCCTCCTCGTCGGTCTCGCCCATGATGACCATGAAGAGAACGTACGAACCGACGTCGCGACCGGTCTTCGCCGCCTGCTCCATCAGCTGGGCGCTCGCCGGCGCAAAGGCAGTCGGGGTGTTGACCCCGGTGCCCAGGATGAAGTTGTAGTCGCCGTACTCCGCGCAGAAAGCCATACCGCGCTCGGACTGGCCCGCGCACACGATCTCGATCTTGCTCGACGGCATCGGGAGCATCCGGCAGTCGTCCATCGTGAAGAACTTGCCCTTGAAGTCCGACACGCCGTTCGCCCACAGCTCCTGCATGATCTTGACGTACTCGGTGGAGTAGTCATAGCGCTCGCCGAAGTACTGGTCGCCCGGCCACAGACCCATCTGCATGTACTCACCCGGGGCCCAACCCGACACGATATTGATGCCGAAGCGGCCCGGTGCGATCGAGTCGATCGTGGTCGCCATGCGGGCCACGACTGCCGGGGGCAGTGTGAGGACCGCGGTCGAGGCGAACAGCTTGATCTTCTCCGTGCGGGCGGCGATTCCGGCCATCAGCGTGAACGACTCTAGGTTGTAGTCCCAGAACTCACTGGCGCCGCCGAAGCCGCGGTACTTGATCATCGACAGCGCGAACTCGAACCCGTACTTCTCAGCAAGCTGAGTGCACTTGAGGTTGAGGTCGAACGACGGCTTGTACTGGGGTGACGTGGTCGAGATCAGCCAGCCGTTGTTGCCGATGGGAATGAATACGCCGAGATCCATCGATACTCCTTACCGGGTTGAATCCTGCCCCCGGAAGGAGGCCGGACGATGGTCCGACAGTACACAATGCGGTCCCCGCCGCCACCGGGAATCCCGACTTAGCCCGGCACACCCCCGGCGGGCGCCCCGCTCGCCCGAGCACCGTGTGCGGGCCCTGTCGACTTTGTATACATTTACGTGGTCCACGACCCGCCCCTGGAGGTTCTGTGCCCGTCTTCACCGTCAACAACCACGACATGTACTACGAGGTCCACGGTGCGGATGGCCTACCCCGGGCGGTGTGCATGGGGGGGTGGGGGACGTTCTGCCATGGCAAGACCAAGGACGGGCCCCGCTACCTGTTCGACAACTACCAGGTGCTGATCTACGACTACCGCGGGCTCTGCGACTCGACGGACGACCTGACACTCACCCCGAGCATGGAGTTGTACGCCTCTGACCTCGCCGGCCTGCTCGACCACCTCGGCTGGTCCAATGTCCATGTCGTCGGAATGGTCGGGATGGGCGCCTGCGTCGGCCAGGAACTCGCCTACTCCCGCCCAGACCTGGCGCGCTCCCTCGTGATGACGGGTACATGGGCGTACGCCGATCCGATCCTGATCGACCAGCTGCGCACGATGATCGACGTTCATGAGCAGATGGGGTGGGCCGAGTTCCAGAAGCTCGCCGCGTCCTACAGCTTCGATGGGTCGTTCTACAACGAGCACCGCGATCGAATCCTGGGTGTGAACGGGGCCTGGTCCGACCTCAACGGGCGAATCACCGCGCATCGCCGACTCGTCGAGGCCTGCTCAACGCATGATGCTCGGGAGACACTGCCCTCGGTCACGACCCCCGCGCTCGTGGTCAACGCCGGCAAGGACCCGATCACAACGGATCGGCATACCGGGCTCATCGCCGAACTGATGCCCGACTGCGTGGCCGTAGACTGGCCGGGCGCCACGCACGTGTTCGCGGGCAAGGCGATGAAGACGCAGTTCGACGGGATCCTCAAGGAGTTCCTCGAGTCCCACTAGGGAGCGGCGCATGGACGAGCGAATCGATCTCCTCGACGACATCCAGTGGCGGGTCCTCTGGCTCGCCGTGCGCATGGTGGATGCCGCGAACAACCGGGTCACGGGCGACGGCGTCAAGGTCGGCGGCCACCAGGCGAGCAGCGCCAGCCTGGTCACCACGATGACGGCGCTGTGGTTCAACGCACTGCGCCGCGGTGACCGCGTCAGCGTCAAGCCGCATGCCTCACCGGTCCTCCACGCGATCAACTATCTCCTCGGCGACCTCGACCGTTCATACCTCACCCGACTGCGTGACTACGGCGGACTTCAGTCCTACCCCTCGCGCACCAAGGACCCGGACACAGTCGACTTCTCGACGGGTTCCGTCGGCCTTGGGGCGGCTGCACCACTGTTCGCCGCTGCTACCCGCCGCTATGTGGATGCGCACTTCGGTGCGCGCCCCGACTCCCGCTTCATCGCTTTGATCGGCGATGCGGAACTTGACGAGGGCAATGTGTGGGAGGCGGTCGCCGACCCTGCCACCGCCGGGCTCGGATCATGCCTGTGGATCGTGGACTTCAACCGGCAGAGCCTCGACCGGGTGATCCCCGGTGTCCGCATCGACCAGTGGTCGGTGCAATTCGCAGCGGCCGGGTGGAATGTGGTGGAGGTGAAGTACGGCCGTACGCTCCAGGCGGCGTTCGCGCGCCCCGGTGGCGAGGCCCTGCGGGCGTGGATCGATGCGATGCCGAACGAGCAGTATCAATCACTCTTCGGCCTCGAAGGTCATGCACTGCGGACCCGCTTCCTCGAAGGTGCACCGGCAGAGGTCGAGCGGTTCATCGCGGACATTCCCGACGCCGATCTCGCGCCGCTAGTCACCGACCTCGGTGGACACGACCTGGCATCGATGCTCGCGGCCATCGAGGAGTGCGATGCGGTCAAGGACCGGCCCAGCGTGATCTTCGCCTACACGGTCAAGGGCTGGGGGCTACCGACGGCCGGCAATCCACGCAACCATTCAGCCCTCCTCACCCGGGAGCAGATCGATCGCCTGCGCGAACGCGTCGGCCTGACCGAGGCAGAGGAGTGGGACCGCTTCGACCCCGCATCGGCGGCCGGCATCCTCTGTGCGGAGCGTCGCGAGGAACTCCATCGCGAGCCCGCGCATCCCGGTCTGGCGATCTCCGTTCCGACGGCGACGGGCATGCACGGCACCCGGCCTATCAGCACCCAGGAGGCCTTCGGCCGGATTCTCGTCGATCTCAGTCGGGACGACAGCGTGGCACCGTATCTCGTGACGACCGCACCCGACGTCGCCACGTCGACGAACCTCGCCGGCTTCATCAATCGCAAGGGAGTCTTCGCGCCGGAGCAGCGACGCGCATGGAACGACGACCCGGTGCTGAAGTGGGCTGAGGGCCCCGACGGCCAGCACATCGAGCTCGGCATCAGCGAGATGAATCTCTTCCTGCTCCTCGGACAACTGGGCCTGTCGTGGGATCTGTCAGGGCAACCACTGCTTCCGATCGGGACGGTGTACGACCCGTTCGTCTGCCGCGGGCTCGACGCATTCATCTACGGGACCTACTCCGGGGCGCGATTCATCATCGCGGGCACTCCGAGCGGCATCACCCTCGCACCCGAGGGAGGTGCGCACCAGTCCACGATCACCGCATCCATCGGGCTCGAACTGCCCGGCGTCACATTCATCGAACCTGCGTACGCCGGGGCACTCGACTGGCTCCTGTGCGATGCAGTCGCACATATGGCGAGCGGTGCCAGCGCTCCCACGACCGCGCAGCCCGCTGAGCAGGGGGCCTACTACTTCCGGCTGTCGACCCGGCAGATCGACAACGGCCCGTTCGAGGCCGCCCGGGCCCGCATCGGCGACGCGGTGCTGCGACGCCAGGTGCTCGCCGGTGCATACCGCCTCCGCGATGCGTACCAGCACGAGCCGTCCCTGGCGGCAGATGAGCGACGGGCACCGCTGGTCCAACTCGTCGGTAGCGGAGCCGTCCTCCCCGAGATCCTGCAGGCCGCCGACGAACTCGCGACCGAGGGCATCGCGGCGCACGTGGTTGACGTGACCAGCCTGGACCGGCTCTACTCCTCATGGCAACGCACCTTGCGTCAGGGCGTGCGCACAGCCACCACACCTAGTCTTCCGGGAGCCCTCTGGGCTGCTCTCGGCGACCGTGCGCCGATCGTCACAGTCCACGACGCGGCGAGCCACGCCATGGCCTGGCTCGGATCGGCCCTGGGGGTCCCGTGCGTACCGCTCGGGGTCGACAGCTTCGGTCAGTCCGGCTCCGTCGGCGCGCTGTACGCCGCGCATGACCTTGACGCCGGCTCGATCGTCAACGCAGCCCTGGCCGCCCTCGCACTCGATCAGCGCTAGAGTCACTGCGTGCGAGACTTCGGGCAGGACCGCCGACAACTCGATGTCTCCACCGAGCGACTCCTAGCCGATGTAGCCCTTCTGGCCGATGCTGATGTGACGGCTGACTCGCAGTTGCCCGGCTGGACACGCGGGCATGTGCTCGCACACATCGAGGGCAATGCGCGTGGCTTGGACCGGCTGGTGCGCTGGGCGACCGACGGGGTCGAACGGCCGATGTACATCTCGCGCGAGGTGCGCAGCGCCGACGTCGAACTCGATGCCGGGCGCACCGCCGCACACCACCTACAGGCTGTTACCTCCTCGGCGCACGACATGGCTGTCCATCTCGCGAACCTGACCGAAGATCGACTCGAGGTGAGCGTCGTGCTCGGCAACGGCCTGACGAAGACGGCGGGCGAGCTCGCCCTGCACCGTCTTCAGGAGGTCTGCGTCCACCACGCCGATCTCGGCCTTGCCTCCTACACGTATCGGGACTGGCCCGATCTCATGTGCGAGGGCATGCTGGTCAACGTCACCGGCGACTTCGCCAGCCGCGGCGATTTCCCGGTGAACTGGGTCGAGACGGATGTCGGCGTGCGGTACCCGATCCTGGGTGATGACGGTCCGGGGGTGCGCGGCACGCGGCAGGCAGTACTCGCCTGGATCCTCGGACGGCGGCCCGATCCTGCTGATCTCACAGCGGTCGGCATCGCAACGGTCCCCGACGCCCCCACGTGGCGGTGACACGGGCCCCGTCGCGGGCGGTCATTATCTTCGTGGTTGCTAGTTCGGTCTTCGCAACCAACTACCTCTGGGCTGACCTTGCCCTCGGATCATTGACCCCGATCCAGGTCGCCTGGGGCCGATCGCTGCTCGCCGCCATCACCCTGCTCGTGGTGCTGTTCGCCACCGGGGGCAGGCTCCCGAGCGGGTGGGGGATCTGGCGACGGCTTCTGATCGCTGCACTTCTGTTCAACACGATCTCGTTCACCTGCATGGCAGTGGGAGTCTCGCGGATCACCACGGTGCAGGCCGGTGTCATCAACACGACGACTCCCCTGGTGACTCTCGCGCTCGTTGCCGCGTTCGTGCCCGCTGAGGCGATCACGCGGCGGCGACTGATCGGCGTGCTGCTCGGCCTGGTCGGAGTTGTGGTGCTCTTACAGCCTTTCGGGGACTGGGGTACGACGGATCCGCTCGGAATCCTCGCCATGGGTGGTGCCACGGTGTCGTACGCCGCAGGCATCGTCTACGCGCGCGTGCGGCTCGGGGACGTGACGGGATCGACGGTGGCGATCGCCGCGGGTCAACTCGTATGCGCCGCAGTCCAGATGACGGTCCTGCTACCCCTCGGCGGTGGCCTGCCAACTTCGTTGACCGGGCGTTCCGCGCTCGGGATCATCGTGCTCGGTGTCGTGGGCACCGGGATCGGCTACATCCTGCAGCACGCGCTCATCCGCAGCGGGGGCGCCTCTATGGCAGGTGATGCCACCTACCTGATCCTGCTCATCGCGGTGCTCATTGGCATCGTGGTGCTCGGTGAGGCATTCACGCTGCGCGACGGGGTCGGAGCGGCGGTGATCCTGACCGGCTTGGTCATCGCCACCCGGCAATCGCAGCGGGTTCTTGGTGGCAGGTAGAGGATTCGAACCTCTGTAGCTTTCGCGACGGATTTACAGTCCGCTCCCATTGGCCGCTCGGGCAACCTGCCGTACCGCTTACGCGGCGGTGGTAGAGCCTACCCGGTCCGTGTCCGGTGTCAGCCACCCACCCGGACCGGCTGCCACGTGCGACAATCCGACCCGTGGCCGGGCCCAGGATCGTGACGGGGCGGGCCTTCGAGCGACTGATCTCCTTCAGCGACGGAGTGAGCGCGGTGGCCATCACCCTGCTCGCACTCCCCCTCGTCTCGATCGGCCGGCCCGAGGGCAACGACACCGTGTGGGTGCTCATCGGTGCGAACATCGGCACCATCCTCGGCTTCGCCATCACCTTCGTGGTGGTGGCGATCATGTGGCGGGTCCACACCCGGGTCTTCCAGTCCCTGCGCGGGTACGACGGGACCATTCTCGCCCTCAACACGCTGTGGCTTGCGCTGCTCGTCATGCTGCCCTGGGCGACGAGCATGTTCGGCAGCGCGGGGAATTCGCTCTACCAGGGCGGTGAGGGACTGGCCGGCACCGGCCTGTTCTACTGGGGACTGATGAGCGCACTCAGTGCCATCACCGCGGCCATCGTGTGGCATGCGGCGCGGGTCCCCGGCCTGCTCGAAGAGGGAGAGGTCCCGACGCCGGTGCGCGGGCTGATCTTCGCCGCGACCTTCCTGGCTATTGGCATCGCCTCGGTGTTCTGGCCGCTGGTCGCGGCCTTCCTGCCCATCGCTTTCGTCGTCGTCGGGCCCCTCGCGGACCGGCTCACCCGACGGCCGGAGTAGACCCGAATCACTGCCGCCATGGGCCATGATTGGCCCATGGCTGATAACTCCTTCGACATCGTCTCCAAAGTCGACCGGCAGGAGGCCGACAATGCCCTGCAGCAGACGGCCAAGGAACTTGCTCAGCGGTTTGATTTCAAGAACACCGGCGCCTCTATCGAGTGGTCAGGTGAACTAGGGATAGAGATAAAGGCTGAGACCGAAGACCGCGCAAAGGCGGCCCTCGAGGTCTTCAAGGAGAAGCTCGTGAAGCGCCAGATCTCGCTGAAGGCACTGGATGCGGGGGCGCCCCGGCAGTCCGGCAAGGAGGTGCGGATCACGTGCACCCTCAAGGCCGGTATCAGCCAGGAGCAGGCGAAGAAGCTCGGCAAGTTGATCCGCGACGAGGGGCCGAAGAAGGTCAAGACCCAGGTCATGGGCGAGGAACTGCGGGTCTCCTCACCGAGT